>DSBB01000231.1 GCA_011046175.1 Candidatus Hydrogenedentota bacterium
GCATGAAAGTGCGATACACCATCACAATCAGGGGAAATTTTCTTTTTATCGAAAAGCGCCGCATATCCGCCTCGATTAGAGCAATGTTCCCGGGCAGTGCCCCCACTGCCGCCATCTTTTCCCTGCATAGCGCAAGCATGCCCGCTGAATTGTCAATACCTGTTACATCAAGCCCTGACATGGCCATTGATATTGCAATGCGGCCAGTGCCGCATCCCACTTCAAGAACCGGTCCCCCTCGCTTTACTGCCTGGCCGAGATAAAACTCCGCCTCCCCCGGCAGCCCTTTGTGGACCAGATCATAATATGCCGCCCAAACGTCAAAATCAGCCATGAATATCATTGCCTTTCGGAATAATAAAAGAAGAGAATGCTGAAATACACTACCACAACCGGCAAACTTGGGAAAAGCGACGCATTAACTGAGATTGTGCTGTTGGTGATAAAATAACGGGACTATTTTATGTGACATGGATGTTATATAATAGCTGTTTGTGGCGTATTTACGTGACACGCAATAAAATCGCCGTAGCCCGTTTGTCGGGGCGGCGTCATTGTCAGGAGATCTTCTTATGGGTGTGGATACGGATAGTATTACTATTGACGAGCAACAGATTTTTACGGCGCTGGAAACGACGACGGAAGACGCCGTTCGCGTACGGGAGGTTTTGAAAAAGGCGTTGGAACTCAAAGGATTGGGCGCCGCAGACGCCACAGCGCTGATGTGTGTTGAATCTCCTGAGTTACTGGAAGAGTTATTTGACGCCGCCCGCCGCGTCAAGGATGAGATTTACGGCCGCCGCCTGGTTTTGTTTGCGCCATTATACGTATCCAATTTGTGCAGCAACGACTGCACCTACTGCGCCTTTCGACGGGGCAACCCGGAAGTGCATCGCCGCGCGCTGAATCAAGAGGAAGTGGCCAACGAGACGCGCCTGCTCATTGACCAGGGGCACAAGCGAATTCTGCTTGTGGCGGGCGAAGCCTACCCGAAGGAAGGCTTGGAATACATTTTCAAGTGTATTGAGACAATATACGGCGTGAAATCGGAGTGGGGGGAAATACGGCGCATAAACGTCAACATCGCCCCCTTGGAAACAGACGAATTCCGCGCCTTGAAAGAGTGCAAAATCGGCACCTACCAGTTGTTTCAGGAAACCTATCACCGCGACACGTACCTAAAAGTGCATCTGGCGGGCAAAAAAAGAGATTTTGACTGGCGCATCAGCGCCATGAACCGCGCCATGGAAGCGGGCATAGACGACGTGGGCATAGGCGTGCTGTTTGGACTGTACGACTGGCGTTTCGAGGTGCTGGCGCTGATGCAACACGTCGCGCAACTTGAGGAGCGTTTCGGTGTCGGCTGCCACACCATCAGCGTGCCGCGTATTGAGCCGGCTGTGGGCGCGGAACTGTCGGAACATCCGCCCGTGCCGGTGACCGATATGGATTTCAGAAAACTCATCGCGATCCTGCGCCTCACCGTCCCCTACACAGGCATTATCATGTCCACACGCGAAAATCCGGAAATGCGGCGCGAGACCTTCGCGTTGGGCGTCTCGCAGATTTCCGCAGGCAGTCGGACAAATCCCGGCGGCTACAGTGAAGAAGATTATGAAATGAGCCAATTCTCGCTGGGCGATCACCGATGCGTGGATGAAGTGGTGCGGGACATCACCTCAATGGGCTATATCCCATCCTTCTGCACCGGTTGCTACCGCATGGGACGCACCGGCCAGGATTTCATGGACCTCGCAAAGCCGGGGCTTATCAAGCATTATTGTGAAGTAAACGCCATGAGCACATTTGTGGAGTTTCTGGAACATTACGCATCGCCGGAAACAAAAGAAGTCGGCGACGCCTTGGTGGAAAAGATTTTTAACGAAATGCCCGAGGGACAGCGCAAACGCGCCGAATCGTTGGTAAGCGAAGTGCGTTGCGGAAAACGCGACGTGTATGTGTAATCAGGCCGGCCAGGCCTTTGACTGGCAACCAACAAACTTTTTGGGAGGACACAATGCAAAGCAGACACCTGATTTTAGGCGTACACATTCAGAATCGCGGCGAAAACGCCGTGCGTGTGCAACAAGTATTAACAGAGTACGGATGCTGCATTAAAACGCGGCTTGGCCTGCACGAAGTGGATGAAAATTTCTGCTCCACCGGCGGCGTGCTGATTCTCGAAATGTTCGGTGATCTGGCAAAGTGTGAAACGCTGCGCGATAAGCTGAATTCCATTGACGGCATTGAAGTCAAGGAAATGACCTTCGAGCACGATTGACGCGCCGATAAGCAAACGCGCACACAAATGTTGGAACACAAAACCCTATGAACGCAGCCGATACAGCGCTGATAAGAACGGAGCGCGACAGTCTTGGCGAGGCAGCCGTGCCAAGTGATGCGCTTTACGGAATACATGCGCTTCGCGAAAGACAAAATTTCCCTGTGTCAGGCCGGAGTGTTCATCCGGCGCTTGTAGCGGCATACGGCGCGGTCAAACTGGCGTGCGCAACCACGAACCAGGGGCTCGGCGCGTGGGAGGATGCGCCTGAAAAGGCCGACGCCATCTTCCGGGCGTGTGGCGAACTCGAAGCGGGCTTGTTGAACGAGCATATTATCGTGGATGCGCTGCACGGCGGCGCGGGAACCTGCACAAACATGAACGTGAACGAGGTGATAGCGAACCGTGCCCTCATATTGCTGGGAAAGGCGCCGGGCGCTTACGATGTCATTGCCCCGTTGGATGACATCAACCTGCATCAGTCCACGAACGACACGTATCCAACGGCATTAAGGCTTGCGGCCATCAGGATGCTTCGCAAACTGGAAGAGCGGCTGGTCGGAGTGCAGGAAGCGTTTCAAGAAAAGGAACAAGCCCTGGCCCATGTGGTAAAGGTGGGGCGCACGGAGCTCCAAAACGCCGTTTTAACCACGCTGGGGCGTACCATGAGCGCTTTTGCCGAGGCGTTCGCCCGCGACCGCTGGCGCGTGTACAAGTGCGAAGAGCGCTTGCGCGTCATAAACCTCGGCGGCACCGCCATCGGCATGGGGCTGGGCGCCCCGCGTAAGTATATCTTCCGTGTCGCTGATGCGCTGCGTGAGAGCACCGGCATCGGTTTTGCCCGCGCTGAAAATCTCGTTGACGCCACGCGAAATTGCGGATTCGATAAGTGCGGATGTAGTTTTGCCCGCGCTGAAAATCTCGTTGACGCCACGCACTTCTTTTTCTTGAACGCGGTTTCTGGCGTTTTGCCCGCGCTGAAAATCTCGTTGACGCCACGCAGAATACGGACGTGTTTGTGGAAGTATCCGGCATACTCAAGGCATGCGCCGTCTCGTTGTTGAAAGTAAGTTCCGACCTGCGGCTGATGGCCTCCGGTCCTGACGCGGGATTCGGTGAGATCATTTTACCCAAAATGCAGGCCGGTTATTCCATTATGCCGGGAAAGGTTAATCCCGTGATTCCAGAGGCGGTCGGCCAGGCCGCCATGACCGTCATGGGAAATGATCAGGTAATTGCAATGGCGTGCGCGCAGGGAAATCTGGAATTAAACGCGTTTATGCCGCTGATTGCTGATTGCCTGTTGCGCAGTTGCGATCTGCTGACAAACGCATGTGATATCCTGCGCGAACGGTGCGTCGTCGGCATTGAAGCGGATGAAGCGCAGTGCCGACGGCATGTGAACAGCGATACCGCTGCCGTGACCGCGCTGGTGGCGCAGTTCGGCTATGAACGCGCTTCTGAAATTTTCGCAACCGCCAAAGCGCAGGGAATGCCTGTTCGCGAGTATGTTGTTAAAAAAGGTATTCTCACAGATGACGCATTCAACGCGCTGGTATCGCCCGAAGCGGTATGCCGTCTGGGATTTTAGCTTTTGAGCCGACCGATCCGTCTGATCCGACTGATCAACAAAGAAGGAACACGTCATGCGCGGCACTCCGAAGTCCATGCGCCTGCACATAGGCATATTCGGCAGGCGCAATGTGGGTAAATCGAGCCTGCTGAACGCAATCACCCGGCAACAGGTGTCCATCGTCTCCGACTTCGCGGGAACCACCACCGACCCCGTGGAGAAGCCAATGGAACTGCTGCCGCTTGGCCCCGTCTTGTTTATTGACACGGCGGGTCTGGACGACGTGGGCGCGCTCGGCCAATTGCGCACGGAGCGCACCCGCGCCGTGTTTGACAGGGTTGACCTCGGTGTGATTGTCTGTGAAGCGGGGCGGTGGGAAGCGTTCGAGGAGGGTATTCTTGAAGAGTTGCGCCGACAAGACGTGCCCGTGGTGGCGGTGTTCAATAAGACCGATCTCGGCGAACCGGAGCCCGCCCTGCTCGAGTCCCTTGCGGCGCGGCAGGTGCGCACAGTAAAGACCGTCGCGGAAAAGGGAGAGGGCATACTCGACTTTCGGCAGGCATTGCTGGACGCCGCGCCCGCAGATTTCATAGAGAATCCCGCCATTCTCAGCGATCTCGTCGGGCCGGGAGAGATGGCGGTGCTCGTCGTGCCCATAGACAAGGA
>DSBB01000364.1 GCA_011046175.1 Candidatus Hydrogenedentota bacterium
CATGATTCTTCAGCCGTTTCTCGTCGTCATAGGGGACATTCATCTCCACCGCGTCCAAATCCACAAAATAGAACTGCGTCCCGTCCCGGGTCATGATATTCTTGCCGGACAGGTCGGCATGCCACGCGCCGGACGCGCACAGGGTGTTAACGGCTTTTGCGAGCGCTTCCAGAAAGGCTGCGATGGTTTCGCCTTCCGCGCCCTCGCGAATGCGTTTACTCAGCCAGGTTTCCACATCGTAATGAAAGCTCAGGTACTGGCATATCTGGGCGCTTTTTGTGACCACGCCAAACCGTCCGTATTCGATATACGCCAGCGGCTCCGGCACGCGCACGCCTTTGCCGCGCAGAAACTGCAGCGCCATCCACGGGCCGCGTCCCCGCCGCCGCGCGCGCCCGATGAACGCGCTTGCCGCGCCGAGCGTCGTTTCCTTAATTAGCCAATGTCCCAGACGGCGCACCCGCGCCTTCGCCGACGTTTTCAGCACTTCGCCTTCATGCGCCAGCAGCGCGCGCAGCTGCTTTTCATTAACGTCCTTGCGCAAATACGCGACACCGCCGCGTATTTTCAGCCGTGTGAAACCTTCCGGACACAAGAGCGTCTTTCGTTCTTGTGATTTGCTCATCGTCATACCTGCATGGTTCTCCTGCCTTGAATCATATCAGAAAACCACGCTTTAACGCGATACGCCGCGTCCAGGTAAAAGGGAAACGTGATGTCGCCGTAACGGTCCAGCAGGGCGCGCCAGTTTTCCACGGGATGGCCGCGTTTCTCGAAGGAACGGCGCAGGCGCAACAGGTTTCTTGCGCGTTGCGTGGTGGACAGCGCGTCATGCAAACGGGCGCGATCAAAATCCAACAGGAAAATGCCGTTATCGGCAACAAAAATGTTCTTGAGTTGCAAGTCGGCATGATACACGCCGTTGTCGTGCATGTGTCGTATTGTCGCGCCGCAACGCTGCAATGTCACCGCCGTGCTTTCCGGGTTCTCTGCATTGGCGCGGAGCCATGCATCCAAGTCGCAGCCGGGCAGCAGTTCTGTCGCCAATGCGCCGTAATAGAACGTGCCGCGCCGCTCCCAACGAACGCCGAGCAGTGCGGGCGCGGGTATGCCGCGCGCGCGCGCCGCTTGATGCACATGAAACTCTTCCAGCGGACGATTGCGCAGCAGAAAACCTTCTTTCACGAGGCGTCGCAACAGCCCGCCCCTGCGGCAGACGCGCAGAATGCCTGTGCGTCCGTCGCCCAGAGGAAATTGCGTCATGGCGCCGCGTCCGGCGGCGTCAAGAGGACGGCATCCTGCTCCGTCGAACAGCGCGGAGGAAATGATGTCGGCCTGTTTGCGCAACACCAGTGCGCAGGCGTTGCCCTGCTTTATTTCGATGAAATCGCCGCTCATGCCGTCTCGCGCGCGAGCGTGCCCAGCTGCGTTATCACATCGCATATAGTCGCCGCGCTTTCCGGGGATAACGCGCCGTACAGCGGCAGGCAAAGCGTCTCCCGCGCCGCCGCTTCGGCAACAGGCAAACAGCCCGGTTCGACGCGGCACCATGCGAAGGTCGAGCAGAGGGGATGGAAATAGCGGCGGGCGTAAATGTTGAAAAGTTTTAATTGGGCATGCAGCGCGTCGCGGTCCATGCCATAGATTTCGCCATTGACGCGCAGCGGGTAGTAAGCATAGTTGTGTTTTACGTCTTCGGTATCGAACACGGGCGTTGTCAGCCCCGGCAAGTCAGCCAACCGCTCGTTGTAGCGCATTGCGATGCGGCGACGGTTCGCTATTTCGTCGGCGACGCTTTCCAGTTGCGTCAGTCCCAGTGCCGCGTGGAGTTCGCTCATCTTGCCGTTGACGCCGGGCGCGATGACGGTGTTCTCGTCGGCGATGCCGAAGTTTTTCAACAGACGGAGGCGTTCGTTAAGGTCAGGGGGAGATTGCTTCGCTTCGCTCGCAATGACGGTGTTGGGCGCGGCGAGCGCGCCGCCTTCCGCCGTGGTGAACAGCTTGGTGGCGTGGAAACTCAACATGGACATCGTTCCGTACTGCAGGATGGACTTGCCCTTGTATTCCACATCAAAGGCGTGGGCGGCGTCGTAGATTACCGGCAGGCCGTGCGCGTCGGCGACAGCCTGAATGGCGTCCACGTCGCAGGGCGTCCCAAAGACATGCACCGGCAGAATGGCGCGGGTGTCCGGCGTGATGAGCGCGGCGATACCCGCGGGGTCGAGGTTGCATGTTTTCGGATCAATGTCGCAGAACACGGGGCGCAGGCGGCGCCAGTGCAGCGCGTTTACCGTGGCGGGGAAAGTGAACGGCGTGGTGATGACTTCCCCGTCTTCGAGTCCGAGCGCTTGGAGCGCCGCAAGCAAAGCGACCGTGCCGTTGCAAAACAGGCGGAAACAGAGAACATCGAACCGCATCGCAAGGGCGGCCTCGAGCTGCGCGTGGAGCGCGCCGTCATTGGTCAGCCAGCGCCGTTCCCAAGCGGGCGCCACGGCGCGCATGTACGCCTCAAGCGTCGGCAGGTTCGGGCGCGTCACATAGACGGGCGCGTCAAACCGGCGCGCGCGCGCCAGCGCTTTGACAGCGCTCTCGAAGCACGAACCTATTTCATTATCGTTATCGCAGGTCATTGCAGCGTTTCCGTGTAATCGCAAACACAAGCGGCGCAAAGGCCGCCGTTGTCAGGATGTATCATACACATTGGACGCAACAGTTGCCAAAATGCTGTTCGCGACGGTTTGTCTTAACCTTTTTCTGGTATGATACGTTTACAATAAAATTACCACGCGCGTTTTTCGCTTGATTGCGCTTTTACGGCGTTGAGCCGTCATAATAGATGTATCATGGGAAACCACACTTGCAAACATAAGGCCTTTCAAACCGGCATTACACTGCTTGTTTTGTTTTTTACCGGCAGGACGCATGCGCAACAGGAACCGGATTTTGAAATTCCCAAGACGCACATAGAAGTGCGGGTGCATCCTCCCGACGCCGTGCCCAAACCGGACTTGCTGCCCGAAGATGCGCGGCGGGACGGCGACGCTGAAAAACCCGAGGACCCTGTCGAAGCGCTGCATCATGAAATGGAAACGTTGCGCGATGAAATCCGTATGCTCCAGGCGACGCTTGATTTGATGATCAACAATATCATGGAGGACCTGCGCGAAGAGAACGCGCTTTTGCGCAAAGAGGTGCAGCGGCTGAACGCCATGCAGGAGCGCTACGGCCTGCCTGACATGTCGCAGCTGCCGCGTCCCGGCAGCGGCTTGTTTGATGAAGTGTTGTCAGACGAACACCGGTTTGAACAGGAACATCCCGAAACGGATGAAGAGGCGCAGTATACGGATGAGCCTTTTGTATTTACGCCCCTGCACGAATGGGGCCGCACGCCCGAGGCGGCGGAGGATATTGGCGGCGACGCGCCCTCGTTGCTGGGCATGGTTGGGGTGGTTCCCCGAAACAGCCGCCGCGCGGACATTGAACAACTGGGGCGTGAACTGCGCGCGCACTACGACGGGTACGACAACATCAACATAGAGGTTTTTGATGACGCCGCCGCTGCGGAGAAATTTATCGAGACACAGGTGGGGGACCCTGCGCGGCGGGTGCTGAGTATTTCCAAACACAGGGGTGAAGGCCGCGATGTCATTCTGTTCCTCAAAAACGGCGAGGCCCATGAGGTAACGCCGTTGGAAGAATGACGCAGGCATAACCTGCATCGGCGCGGCGCGGGGGAAGCGCCGCCGCGCCCGCGGACGCGCCGCTGTCGCATGCAAGTCCCCGGCAATCACAAGGCGGAATCACTGCCGGGTCAGGCGCAATTCCAGTCCCGGCCCAAGTTCCTCAAGTTTGAACGCGACGAGGGTGGCCATAATCGTGGCGGCCACTTCGCTTCGGTATGTATACGCGCCCAGCGACAGGGGCGCCGCGCCCGCGGCGAACGCCCGCGCCAGTTCCCCCGCCGAGAAATCGCCCTCGGGACCCACAAGCAGCGTCAGGCGGTCGGTTACCGTCAGTACAGGCGCGTCGTCCGGCTGTGACTTCTCAAGCAGGCCAATAATACAAGGTCCCGCGTTGTTCTCCAAAAAAGCGTCCAACGATGGGGCAATATCCACCAGCGGCAGATAAAATCGGCCGCATTGCTTGCATGCTTCGATGGCGGTTTTGCGCCATCGCGCGTTAAGCGTCACAGGACGCTGCGAATGTTCCGCACTCCAAAAGCACACACGATGCACGCCCAGCTCGGCGGCATGACGCACCACCTCTTCCTGCATTCTTTCGCGATGCAGTCCGCCCACGGCGAGCGTTACGCTTACCTTGGGCGGCGCATGGCGCATTGTTTTGAGTAAGCGAACGGCCACAGCATGCCTGCCCACGGTTTCAATTTGACCGGCGGCTTCAAGACCCGCGCCGTCGAACACCGACACCGCGTCGCCGGGACGCAGCCGCGCCACACGCGCCGCATGATGCGCTTCTTCACCGGACAACTCAATCCATGGTGTCGTTGCG
>DSBB01000468.1 GCA_011046175.1 Candidatus Hydrogenedentota bacterium
ATATAGACCTTTATCAGTGCCATTGGCCCGATGAAACGACGCCCCTCGCCGACACCGTGGGCGCGTTGCGTGAATTGCAGCAGGAAGGAAAAATTCGCGCTTTCGGCGTCAGCAACTTTACGGTGGAGATGATGCGCGAATGCCTGCGCCACGGCCGCATAGACAGCGATCAGCCCCGCTACAGCGCCTTGGATAGAAAAATTGAAGCGGAGATATTGCCCTTTTGCAGGGAGAATGCAATTAGCGTGCTTGCTTACAGTCCCATCGAACAGGGCTTACTGTCGGGAAAAGTTGACACGAAGAGGGTATTTAACGAAGGCGACCAACGAAAAAGCAAACCATTGTTCTCGCTGGAGAACCGGATGAAGATACGCGATATGCTGGATTCCGTGAGGGATATTGCAGACGCCCACAATGCAACCTTCGCACAGTTGTTCATCGCTTGGGTTATCGCCCAGCCGGGACTAACTACGGCGCTGGTCGGAGCGCGTTCCGAAGCGCAGGCGGTGGAAAACGCCGCCGCCGGCGAAATCGCGCTTTCTGATGAGGAGATAAAGGCCGTGCGCGCCGCCGTCGAGTCGCTTGAATTGCATTGAGGCCTCATTGTTGTCATTTACATCGCATAACAAAGGAGAACCCGCCATGTCCGACCAAATTCGATGGGGTATATTGGGCACCGGAAATATTGCCCGGCAATTTGCCGAGGGATTGAAATCGGCTGAAGGCGCCATATTATCCTCCGTGGGATCGCGGACGCCTGAAACCGCCGACGCTTTTGCGGATAAATACGGCATCCCCAGACGCCACGCTTCCTACGAGGCGCTGGCGCAGGACCCCGAAGTGGACGCCATATATATTGCCACTCCCCATCCCATGCACAAAGACAATTCAATTCTGTGTCTCGAATCCGGCAAGGCGACGCTTTGCGAAAAGCCCTTTACCATCAACCAAAAAGAGGCGATAGAGGTGGTGGAATGTGCCCGCAAAAACAATCTGTTCCTTATGGAAGCGATGTGGACGCGTTTCCTGCCCACCCTTGTGGAGACGCGCAAATGGCTTGCCGGGGGCGTCATCGGCGAGCCATTGATGGTGCGTTCCGATTTTGGATTCCGCGCGGGTTACAACGAGGAAAGCCGCCTTTTTGATCCGAAAATGGGCGGCGGCGGCCTGCTGGATGTTGGCGTGTACGCCCTGTCCATGGCGGCAATGGTGTTGGGCACAAAACCGGAGCAAATAACGTCGGTGGCAACCTTGGGCAAATCCGGCGTGGATGAACAGAACGCCGTATTGCTGCGTTATTCCGACGGCGCCATTGCTATCACGGCAAGCGCGATTCGCACCGAAACGCCGCAAGACACCCTCATTATTGGCTCGGAAGGAACCATTTATCTGCATGCGCCGTTCTGGCGGGGGACGCAAGTTACCCTTAGCGTCAACGGCAAAGAACCGGAAACAATGGAATTCGCTCTCCGCGGAAACGGCTACAATTATGAAGCGGAAGCCGTGATGGAGTGTATGCGGGCAGGCAAAACAGAATGTGATGTCATGCCGCTTGATGATACGATTGCCATTATGGGGATTATGGATGAAGCGCGCGCGCAATGGGGCCTGAAATACCCAATGGAATAGCAGTGAACAGTGGAAATCAAGGACAACGCTTTTCGATTGAAACGCGCGCAACGTCCTGCTGCTTACCTTGAAAGGAACAGATCATGCAATACATTTCGTTGCCGGGATTAAAAAAACCGGTTTCACGCATCGTACAGGGAACAGTCATGCTGTCTTCCGAAAACGAGGCGGAAGGTTTTGCGTTGCTTGACGCCGTCTTTGAATCAGGCGGCAACACCTTCGATTCCGCTCACGTATACGGCAACGGCGATGTGGAACGCGTCTTCGGACGGTGGATACGCTCCCGGGATATTCGCGACAAGGTGGTTATCTTGGACAAGGGGGCGCATCACAACCAAGACCGCAAACGAGTCACCCCTTTTGACATCACCGCGGACATCCATGACAGTCTTGCGCGGCTTCAAACGGATTACATAGATTTGTACGCCCTGCATCGGGACGACCCAGACGCGCCTGTTGGGCCCATTGTTCGGACCCTTCATGAGCACAAAACAGCGGGCCGTCTCCATCTTTTTGGCGGTTCAAACTGGCATACGGAGCGGCTCGAGGCGGCAAACGCCTACGCCGAGGACAACGGCCTCACGCCCTTCGCCTTCAGCAGTCCCCATTTCAGTCTCGCCGAACAAATGGAAGCGCCTTGGGATGATTGCGTGACCATTACCGGCGCTCATGCCGAGGAACAGCATTGGTACCGTCAGTATAATATGCCGGTGTTCTGCTGGTCATCACTGGCGGGCGGCTGGTTCAGCGGACGCATACGCAGGGCGGATGTCGCGGCGCATGAGGAAGAACTCTATGTGCGATGCTACAATTCCAAAGCGAACTGGAAACGCTTGGAGCGGGCGACAGCATTGGGAAAGAAAATCGGCGCCACGGCGGCCCAAGTTGCGCTGGCTTATGTGCTGCATCAACCTTTCCTTACCCTTCCGCTTGTGGCGGCATATAGCGCCGATGAATTCAAGGCATGCGCCGACGCGCTGGATATAGCTCTGACGGCAGCCGACATTGCGTGGCTTGATTTGAAGGAGGAACCACAACAACCATGACTCATACAGATTCTGACAACACGAACAATGCCGCGCGGAATGAACGAGTCAGGCGCGCATTCTTCGGCAACAGGCTTTTTATTGCGGCGTTCATCGGCGTTGCGCTTTGGTTCGGCGGCAACGCTTTGTTGCACCGAAACTCTTTGGAAGGCAAGCCCGCGCCCGTCTTCTCCGGAACCATGCTGGACGGCGGCATCTTTGCGCTGGAAGAACATCTGGGCAAACAACCGGTTCTGCTGGATTTCTGGGCGGTATGGTGTCCGCCCTGCCGGGAAGCGCTCCCCAAAGTGGCGGCTGCCGCCGTCGCCCATGCCGACAACGGACTGGTTGTTTGCGCGGTCAATTTGAAAGAAACGCCCGATACGGTCCATGCTTTTCTACAGGGACGCGGACTTGAATTGCCCGTTCTTTTG
The DNA here is from genome assembly GCA_011046175.1 of Candidatus Hydrogenedentota bacterium. Lineage (GTDB taxonomy): Bacteria > Hydrogenedentota > Hydrogenedentia > Hydrogenedentales > CAITNO01 > SLFT01. Next base: position 3,089 of record DSBB01000468.1, read on the forward strand.
GATAGCGACGGCGCGGTTGCCGCAAAATACGGCGTCAAAGCCATTCCCATGCTAGTGTTTATCAATCGCGCCGGAAATGTGAACCGGGTTCATGTGGGGGCCATGTCAAAAGAAGAACTCGATGAAGCGTTGGCGGCAATATTGTAATCAAGCTATCCGTCACGACCGCTTTCGACTGCAAGTTTCCCCTCGCTTCTCGAAATCACCACAGCGCCCAGACTGTCGCCGGTGATATTCACCACCGTCCGCGTCATGTCCAGCAACCGGTCAACGCCGATAACAATGGCAATTCCTTCCACCGGTATCCCCACTGAAGTGAATATAATCCCCATCAATCCTATGCTCGCGCCGGGTATGCCCGCAGTGCCCACAGACGCCAGCACCGCCGTAAGAAAGACCATGAACTGCGCTTGAAGGCTTAGTTCCATTCCATATACCTGCGCCACAAAAAGACTCGCTACGCTGAGGTACAACGCGGTGCCATCCATGTTTATCGTGGCGCCCACAGGAAGCATAAAACTGCTGATATTCGTGTCTGCGCCGACGCGTTTTATGGCGCATTCAATGGTTACGGGCAGCGTGGCGGAGCTGGATGAAGTGCTGAAAGCCAGTTGAAACGCAGGCGCCATGCCGCGTAAAAAACGCATGGGCGATATCCGCGCCAACAACGGACACAGAACAAAGGAAAGGACGCAGAAGTGTATGCCAAGCCCCAACATCACGGTGACGAAATATTTTGCCAGAGTCAGCATGTATTCAATGCCGAGTTCGGAAATGGCGCGCGCCATCAGCGCAAACACGCCGATGGGCGCGAGATGCATTACCCACAGGATAATGGTGATCAAAGCCTTGTCAAGACTTTGAAACACGCGCAAGGCGGGCAGACCTTCACTGCCCAGAGCCGCCAGCGCCGCGCCCAGCACGATTGCAAAAAAGATAATGACTATGGGATTCTGATCCGCCATGATCGGATTGCGTATCACGGCGGGCAATATCTGTTCCTGAATGCGGCGTCCCAGCGAAACAGCTTGCGCCGATTCCTCCTCGCGGCGCGCCTCATGTTCCCTTATGAACGCGCGTCCCTCTTCAGGTTCTACAAGCCCGATAAGAATCAACGCATTGGCAATGGCCGGCAGGGATTCGGCGCCAACGGACTCCCGAGTCTCGGCCGGTTCCACTGTTGCCCGCAATGATTCGCGTCCGCGCCCCGGTTCGATGGTATTGACCACAGTAAGCCCGGTTATAACCGCTAGGGCGGTCGTGCATAAGTAAAAAAACAGGCACTTCATGCCGAGGCCGCCCAACCTGCGCGGGTCGCCGATACCCGCAGTGCCGTTCAATACAGACACGAAAATCAGCGGGATAATAACCAGCGTTAACAACAGTATGAACAACCGGCCAAAAATGCCCAGGTA
>DSBB01000493.1 GCA_011046175.1 Candidatus Hydrogenedentota bacterium
ATTGTGTACGTTGTTGAATACGTAACCGCCGCCGGGCATGAAGGCTTCCAGGTTCTTGCGCGCCTCCTCGCGCACCTGTTCCGGTGTGCCGTGGGGCAGAATGTGCTGCGCGTCAATGCCGCCGCCCCAGAAGGACAGCCTGTCGCCAAAACGCGCTTTCAAATCCGCCGGTTCCATATCCGCGGCGCTGATCTGCACCGGATTTAACACGTCAATGCCGTTGTCTATCAGCTCGGGAATATACTGCGCGCAGGCGCCGCAGGTGTGATACCAGATTTTCGCTGTTGTGCGCGACTTGATGTACTGCACCAGTTTCTTGTGGCGCGGTTTCACGATCTCTTTGTACACCGTCGGATTGAACAATGGGCCGGTTTGTCCCGCCAGATCGTCGCCTATCATGATGACATCCACCACGTCGCCCACTTCGCCCAGAAACACCCGAAACCAATCCATCCAGTACGTAAAGGTTTGGTCTATCAACGCCTCGCAGAAACCGGGGTTCGTCATCATGTCCATGAACCATTGTTCCAAGCCGCGCATGTACCAGCAGATTTCATAGGTTACGCCCGAAATGCCGCTTACCACGGCATACGGCGTTTCCCGTCGTATTTGCAGGGCGCGGTCGCGTAAACCGATAAACCTTCCGGGATCGTCTCCTTTGGGAAACGGGTAGTTCCGAACATCTTCAAGGGTGGCCTCAGCAAGGGGATGATGGGTGATGTCCATGTAATAGGGTTGGTCGTCCGGCATGGACCAGCGCACACCGAATTCGTCCACGAGGTCATGCCACAGCCTGCCGTCCCGTTCTTCTTGCACAATGCCGCCCTTCCAGTCCGACGCCGCGCCCGCCGCAATATAGCGCGTGTCCACATGCAGCCGTTCCAACACCGCCTCGCAGGGTTGCGCCAACTGTTGCACCGCGTCCATGACCACGATTTCGTCGTTTATGCCCAGATGCCGGGTCAGCGCCTGATAGGCAAATTTGTGGATGCCTGTCTGGTTGCCGCCCAAGTCTATGGGAACGCGGTCCGGCTCGCGATGGTTCAACGCCGCAAGCAGACGCTCCCGCGATGTCATTGTTTCTTTACTCATGAGATAACTCCTACCCTTTGAGATAGTTTCCATAGCCCACGATAATCGTGGACAGAATCAGGACGGTAATGCCCGCGAACAGCAGTGCGTGCGTCCGTCTGTCGGTGGCTTTCCATTCTTGCAGCATGACGCCCCATATATTGCTGAACGCGATGATGAATGCCATGTGAAGCGTCCAGCTGGAAAAGGAAAAGGCCTCGCCCATCCGGGTTTCGCCCATGCCGTAGAAAAAGAACTGGAGATACCAAGTCACGCCCGCCGCGGCGCACAAAAGGTAATTGAGCGCCAAAGGCGCGCCGGCGGCGTTGACATAATCCCGCGCGCTCTTGTTTCTGATGTTCAGGAAAACGCACCAGACCGCGTTTGTGGTCAGGCCGCCCAGCATCACCACCACGAGCACCGGCATGTTGGCAAAGATGGGCGCCGTGCCCTTGGCCACCGCAAGTTTCGATATTGGGTCGCCCGACACGAAGGCGAACGCCATGCAGGCGCTCATTATTCCCGCAAAGAACGCCACCCACAGCCCTTTGATGAAACTGAACTCTTTCACCGAGGCCTTTTTATCTTCGTCGGAAAGGCGGCTTTCCTTGCGCATGCCCGCCATGCCGCACGCGAAGATGCCGGCCAGGCATACGCCCAGCCCGGCAAGCACCACCATGCCCGAAACCGTTTGCGCCAACTCAAGCATCGTGCCCATGAACAGCGGCGGGATCAGTGTGCCGAAAAAAGCGCAGAAGCCCAACGACATGGAAAAGCCCAACGACTGGCCCAGGTAGCGTACCGACATGCCGAAAGTCAATCCGCCCACGCCCCACAATACGCCGAACAGATACGTCCACGCCAGACTCGACGCCGGCGCGGCGGACAAAATGCCCGCGAGATCGGGACAGATGATTGCAGCGCCGACAATCGGCGCAATCAGCCATGAAAATATACCGCCTACGATCCAGTAACTTTCCCACTGCCAGTTCTTCACCCGCGTGTAGGGTATGTAAAAACTCGCCGCGGCAAGTCCGCCAATCGCATGCAGCAAAACGCCCAGCGCCGGATTCGCGTCCATGAATCAACTTCCTCCTATGCGTAAAAACACGACGACACCACAACGGCGTCACGCTTCATTTTGACGGTTTGTACGGGGGGGAGTCAAAAAAGCAGGAATGTGCCCATTTCACCTCTCACGCACGCCTGTCCAACCCCGTTCGCCGCAACGGCTTCTTACGGGATCAGAGCGGCATGTTTTGTATGTCTTCTATCCGTCTTATGGAAAAATTTTTGATGGCCCCCGTGGTGCGCCACGTGGCGACGCCAAGCGGCGTCGTGGGCGCCATTTCCCAGCGGATGTCCAAGTCGCGGTCGGCCACGTCAAGAGTGACGGTTTCCTTGCCGTCTATCCATGCCTGTATGGCGCCGTCTGTGACGCGCAGACGTATGCGATACCACCGGTGGTCGTCAAAACTGCGGAAGACGGCGGTCTCGTTATGATAGGCGTCGAGCCAGTCTATGCTGGATATGCCGACGCACGTGCCGCCCCAGCCGCCGACGATAAGACTGAAACAGGTGTTTTTATAGGGCGCGGTGAGCCCGCAGAAAAAATCCCCGCCTGACAGGCGCATGGCGTCCAGCATAATTTCATAGTTGCACAAGGGCGGTTCCTGCGCGCACACAATGCCGGTCATGTCGTTGCCCTGTTCAATGACGAGTATGTCGTCGAGTACGCGCACCTCGGCGCGGCCCGCAAAGTCCGCCACCTTCCAGTGCGGCATGGCGGCGATGGGCGTTTCCATGGGCATGCCGGGCAGCGCGCCGGTGTGTTTGAGCAGGAACACCAACGCGGCGACAGTCAGATCATGACGCGATCCCTCGCTGATGGCGGGCTTGAAGAAACTTTCATATTCCCCCCGCCCGGCAAAACGATAGATGCTGTAAAATTGTTCGATACTTTTGTCAGGCGCAACACCGGGGCGCCGCCCGGCATAGAGGTGCATGACGGGTATTTCCGCTTCTCCGACGGTTGCGGCATGTCCCAATGGCGTGATGTCCGTTTGCTCCGGGTCCGTAACGTCGTGCGCCGCCTGCGCCTGCGCCATGACCGCGTCCGGCGTTTCCTGGCCCGCCGTCGGCTTCAATTGCAGCCATGGCTCGTCGGCATAGATGCATGCCGCCTTGTCGCTGTTCCGCGCCGCCCAACCATAGGCAAGCAGCGCGCCGTGCCGTTCGCAGACGAGCGCGGGCTTTTCCGCGAGCGCGAAGTTCTCTCTCGCCCATGCGTAAAGCGCGTCCCAGTGTTCCACCGCCGCCGCATTGCCATAGAGTTCATCAATATCCATCCATGCGATGTGAAACCCCTTTGCAAGCAGCCGCCGATTAAGGGGCGACTCGGGATCGGGCGCAGTGGCATAAAGCGCCCAAGGCATCCCGTCCGCAGCTTCGTCAGGCGCGACCAAGGTGCAGACGCGCCCGTCCAGTTCAACGGCGCGGCTGTCAAAGCCCTGCCATTTTTCCGCGTTATCGGGACCGCTTTGCCCGGCAGCGGCGTGTGTCATGGCAGCAAAAACAAGAATCGCGCTGAAAAAAGCGGATGCGCCGCGGCCCAACGATGTATTCCATTTCATAACAACTCCTTTACATTTACATTGCACGAGACGACTTCGCTTTGCCCGTCATGATGGCCGCAGTGTTATTCCCCAATGGAACAACTGCATATTGTTTTTTTTACACCCCACATGCGGACAATGCCCCGCGCTGGAAAAGATGCTTCACGAATGCGGTTTTTACATTACCACGCTGAATCCATCTTCGGACGCGTCGTCCGGACGATACCCGCCGGCATTATACAGCTGGATCAAGCGGAGCAGCTCCCGTATGGTGATTTGCCAGTCCGCCGGGGCATAATCGCTATCGTGTGGTGAACAGTCCCGCGCCCCGCTTCCCGGCGCGTAGCCATCGTCCGTCCCTTCGTCGCAATGGTATTCGCCAACGCTGTACAGCTGCACCACCAGCAGCAGTTCATCCAAAGAAATACGCCAGTCTTCGTTAATGTCGGCGCTGTGGCAGTCGCCCGAATAGCCCCCGTTACAATCTTCGAGGCCGGTAAAGTCTTCCGTCTCGAAGTCGGGCGCCACGCCGAGCCCTGCTGACAATCCCACGACGGCGTTTGTAGCGTAAAGGCTCTGCCAGGTGAGGCGTATGGCGCCGTCAAAGAACAACTCCATCTGAAACGTGTGATTATTCTCCGGGGGGTACTGCCCCGAACTGCTGTAAACGGGCACATTCATAAAGGTGACAATGTAGGAATCCGGGCCCCGCTCGCAATACACCGCGCCGCTCCGCGCCGGATTCAAATCGCACATGAACCCGGATATGCGCGGCATCTGAAAGTGCAGGCTGTACATGGGTTGATACGTATCGTCA
>DSBB01000350.1 GCA_011046175.1 Candidatus Hydrogenedentota bacterium
AGGTTCGGAAACCATCCACCAGACCGTGCGCGAACGCTGGCTTGAGGGCGACCGCGAGGTGGTTGCCGCCATGAAAGATTTCGCCGGGTACGCGCAGGCGGCGCGCGACCTTATCGTCGCGGGACGCGGACGGGAGATAGGCCCCTTACTTGACAAAAATTTTGAAAGGCGCTGTTCCATATTCAAAATGGACCCGCTCAACGTGGCGATGGTAAATCAGGCGCGGAGCGTTGGCGCCCACGCCAAACTCGCCGGTTCCGGCGGCGCGATTGTCGGGATATACGAAGATGACCGCATGTATACGCGGCTTGTCAAGGCGATGGAAACGGTTGGCGCCGTCGTCATTAAACCGCAAATGGAAGCGGATTGAACATGGGAACCCTTTACGTGGTCGGAACGCCCATTGGCAACCTGGAAGACATTTCGCTGCGGGCGCAACGAATCCTTGCCGAGGTGGCCGCCGTTGCAGCGGAAGACACGCGCGTTACGAGGAAAATATATGAACGCTATGCGCTGTCATCGCCCGGTATTCGCTTTTCATGTCACGAGCACAACGAATCACAGGCTGTTCCGAGAATACTCGGGTTGCTTGCGGCCGGGGAAAACGTCGCTTTGTGCAGCGATGGCGGCATGCCCGGGATAAGCGATCCGGGTTATCGTGTCATAAACGCCTGCCATGACGCGGGACACGGCGTGGAAATTATCCCGGGGCCGAGCGCCATTACCACGGCGCTTGTCGCGTCAGGATTGCCCGGTGCCTCGTTTACTTTCAAGGGATTCCCGCCGCGCAAATCCGGACAACGCAGGCGTTTTCTGGAGGAAGACAAAGCGTCGGCTCATACATTGGTGTTTTTTGAATCGCCGCACCGCATTGCCGCTCTTTTACGGGATGCGCTGGAGATTCTGGGGGACAGACGCGCCGCGGTATGTGTCGAAATGACAAAACAATATGAAGCGGTTCACCGGGATTACTTGTCCGAATTGACGCGCGCATTTGCGTCCGGCAAAACCGTGCGCGGCGAAATCACAGTGGTCGTGGCCGGCAACAATCCAAAATTCACAAACCCGTCTGCGTCCGGCAATGATACGTGACGCGGGCGGCGACCCCTACGGAACGTCATAACCCTGAATGCCGCCGATGGTCAGGTTGGGGTTGGGCTTGCCGTCGTTTGCGGGGCGCATGCGCGCCGCTTCGACCAACTCCGCATGGCCGTCCGCAAACAAGAACAGGCGTCTGCCGCCGGGGCCGAACCATCCTTGGTCGTTTGCCCACGCCGCATGGTTGGAAAACCATTCGCCCGCCAAAACTTTTTGCGAAGGATATTGCGCGTTTGCGTGGCGTCGCAGTAAGCGCTGCGTGCCCGGGGTTGTCCAAGGAACATCGGGCGAGCAGCCCGATCATCAGGCAGGTCAGGTTCGCTTGGAAGCATTACCCGAGGCACGGCACGCCGCCTTTACCGTGTTGGACATCAGCATGGCGATGGTCATGGGACCCACGCCTCCGGGCACGGGCGTAATGGCGCGCGCCTTTTTCGCAACACCCGCAAAGGCGACGTCGCCCACAAGCCGTGTGCCGCTCTTGCGCGTCTGGTCCGGAATGCGATTGACGCCGACGTCAATGACAATGGCGCCTTTGCGCACCATGCGCGGCTTGATAAATTCCGGAACGCCCATCGCGGCAACCAAGATGTCCGCTTCACGGGTGAACTTTCCGATGTTGCGCGTGCGCGAATGACAGATGGTAACGGTGGCGTTGGCGCCCGCCGCTTTTTGAATGAGCAACGCTGCCAGCGGTTTTCCCACGATATTTGAACGCCCCACGATTACCACATGCTTGCCCGCGGGATCATAACCGGAACGCTGCAACAACGCCTGGCACCCCGCCGGCGTGCAGGAGGCAAAGCACTCTTCACCATTCAGCAACCGTCCGACATTGACCGGATGAAAACCGTCTACGTCTTTCTCTGGAAGAATGGCTTCCAACACGCGCTTTTCACTGATATGCCGGGGGAGCGGCAGCTGCACGAGAATGCCATGCACCCGGGAGTCCCCATTCAATTTGTCTATGAGTTTCAGCAGCCGCTTTTCCGTGCAGTTTTCCGGCAGGTCGTGCGAGAAGGATTCCACACCGATTTCGGCGCAGGTTCTGCGCTTCGCCTTGACATAGACCTCACTGGCGGGGTCGGCGCCCGCCAAAACCACCGCCAGTCCCGGCGTCACGCCTTTATCGCGCAGCATGGCGATGTCCCGGCGAAGATCGGCCAGTATGGCGGCGGAAATCTTTTTGCCGTCAATTATTTTTGCCGTCTTTTTAGGTTTCATAGTTTAACATCTCCTCGTCAGGCTGTCATCCGGCAAATACAGTATGGCGAACATATCATCACAACGGCCAATGTGCATCCCTTTCCCTGCTGCCGGCAGACCAGAGTTTCGGCAAGTACAATCACGTCTTCCAAGGGCAATACTTCAAGAATACTGTCAGGGTGCAAAAAGGATATGCCCGTTGACAATTCACCATTGCCCGCATAGTATACAAGGCGCAACGGCGCTTTGGGAAATACTTGATAATCGGAGAAGGTCGCCCACGTGGCCAAAACAACGCGTCGCCTCATCGTACCACTGCGCACAACCCAGTGTAGCGTCATTGCGAACAAAACGAAACAATCGCGATTTTCCAGATTGCCGCGTCGGGTTAAGGCCCTCCCCGCAATGGCGATGGTTGTGAACTTCTTGTTTTTGAACATAGACGATGACTGACAAGGCGCTAATCCAGCATATACTTGGGGGGCGTTGCAAGTCGCGCATTGGCAGGCAGATACGACGACGCCCCGGTCTGTGTTCGACCGGGGCGTCGTGTAAACTAAAACCGAGGCCAGAGGCATCGGGAATTGGATGGCTCCCCAGAAGGAACCCTCTTCATAAACACTCTCTTTTCGTTCTGTGATCCGTAAGTATTTGATATTCAGCAATTAATTAATGTGCAGCCTGTTTGGCGTCAAGGGTAAGCAGAATCAACGGACTCTTCCCCTACCCCTGCCCAGAGTCTCAGCCACAGATACCGCCGAATAACGGGTGGGCCTTTAACAATATGGCCTCCCCTACGTGGATAAGACCGTGCTCGTTCCTCTATACCAGCCGCTCGCCTCCGATAAACAGCAAGATGGAATGCCAAGTTCGGTAATGGCTGTCCTCTACGCCAGTTTCCCGGATCGGACATCTCGTCTAGCGCCAACTTGTATAACGGATCATTGAATTCCGTGGGTTGGGTCGTGTCCGGAATGTCTGGCGAAATCGGTGCCAGATTTTCTATTTTTCTTAAGTATTCCAATGCTACATTCCTTGCTATTCCAAACAGCAAGGATGTAAATTGGGCATCCCGTTTCTCAAAGGACGGTGCCTTTCTCCAAAGGCGAACAAAGACATCTTGGCAGGCATCTTCGGCGGATTCTCGCTGTCTGAGCATCCTGAAAATGAAACTAAAAACCGCCTTGCCATATCTACGAAACATCTCACTAACCGCCTGATGGTCACTGTTCGCTACCTCATCAAGCAATTCCCAATCTTCAAGATCTTCCAGCCTTTTCTTCTCAGTCATCGTCATCCTCGCCCTTTCAAGATCATTTCGACTCGTGGAAATTCCGATATCACTTGGCTGTTTAATCCTAACGTGTGCGCAAGGTGCTTCAGCAGAACTTGATCCGGTCCATCGAGTCCCTTTCCCTCTAAGAGATCGCGTACTTTAAATCCTATCTTCCTATCGACGTCCTGCATATTCGCTGAAATCGAACGCCCAGATCCTTCGGAAAAGGGAAGGATGATTGGATTCCGAGCAACGGGGCACAATCCGAGATAAATTTCAGGCTCTGTGACTTCCTCGAAAGGCATACCGTTTCCCCATGCCGCACAAAATCTCTTAAGCAGAAGCAAGATAACGCACACTGCTACCCACTTTCGTGTCCAATCATCCACCTCAATGTGTCTTATGTCACCTATCAAATCGATATTCTGAATCTCTCCGTTGATCCGCCCGTTCTCTTTCTGGTAAACAGCAGCAAATTTGCTCTTCAGAGATTGCAACCTCTCCGGCTCGTCACCTGAACCTCCTTTCTCCATTTTCAGGACAAGATCAGAAAGCTCAATTCGATCTATTACAAGTTGTTCGTCATCGTATTTCGTAAACAACAACTTGGCTTGTTCTCGTGCCTGCCGAAGCGTCCCGCCTTTATCAGCACCCACGAGTTTCACTAACAAATCGTCTGCCCACTTCTGACTTATAGTGGCATCATGAAAGAAGAGCCCGCGTATTGGGAGCCGTCGAACTCCGTATCGAGACTGGACAGTGAGAATAGGTTGCTCATCCCCTGAAGCGAGTCTTGATAACTCATCCGAACGAATAAGCTTTTTCAGTTGCCCTGCCAACTGAAAAACTTCGTTGGACTGAACGCGGGGTTGGTATTACGGGCATGTACAGACCTATAGACCGGGAAAT
>DSBB01000348.1 GCA_011046175.1 Candidatus Hydrogenedentota bacterium
TGAATCAGCCGTTTACCCCTTTCCAAGCCGCTATCTGTCGCTGTGGCAAGATGTCCCGGGATTAGATGGATCGGACTGATCAGACGGATCGGACTGATCAGACGGATCGGACGGATCGGACGGATCGGACGGATCGGACAGGTCATAAGCCCTACCGGACTGTTGCCGCAGGTTATTGGTTTTCAATATCCAGTTTCCCAATTTCCGGCCAGCTGTCCGTCTCGATGATGGCGGCGCGATCCATGTTTGCAATGCCCAGGTGTTCGACGCTGCGCCTGTATCTGGCGAGGTTTGACAGGGCGCGGGACCGGGCCTCGGCGCTGAGGCCGGAGGTGTTCATGGCCCGTGCCGCCTCGACGCAGTGCAGCGCGTGTTGCAACCCTTCACGCAGGAACAAGACTCGCTCGGCATGGATGCCGTTGCCGGAAGCCGCCGCGTCCGTTGCCGCCTTGTCAAGCAGCGCGAAAGCGGGTGGGAACACTTCGGGCGGAGAAATTTCGTCCGCCACGAGCGCATAGAGCGCGTACCGCCGGAAATGTCCGTCCCGTCGCGTGCGGATGGCGTCCCGGGCGCGTTCGCGATTTTTAATGGCGTATTGTTCCCAGTATTCAAAATAGCGTTGCACAGCGTCGGCGGCGGGACCGAATGCGCTGTAATATTCTTGCAGCAGCGTGTCCACGGGCGTGTCCGGGCGCGTGTGCAGCCGCGCGAGTAGATACAGGTTGGGCCCCTGCGCCGCCCACATCCCCTGAAGAGAATCAAAGTCGGAACCCATCATGCCATTCTGCGCGTAAAACTGAAATGCGTCGGCAAACTGATGCATGTGCACGCACGCGCGCTGGTTATCGGCAAGTTCGTTCTCCGTGATTATCGGCAATGCCGTCCCCGTTGCCAATGCGATGTGCGCCGCGAATTCTTCCGCCGCATATAACGCAACCGGTTCCGCGTTTTCAGGAACGAGTATGGTTGCCAGCGCCCGCCCGCGCTCCACAAGAGGAAGCGCCTGCCCGCCCGCCGCATGGGCGAACGACACGCAAACAATAAATGTCGCGAGTATTCTGGAAACGCTATTCATCCATCTCTTGTAAAGCGTGGTCGGACGCGGTCGGACGGCGCGTGTAAAGTTAACGCGGCTTCCAGACGCGGTCACGTTATCATCGTTTATGAGAACAGTACAGACTTCACTACCGACCGCCATGCGTGTCATGCGCGTCATTTTCTTTTGTCTCCTCTTCCTGTTCCGGCGCGTCCCCAAGAATCGCAATGCCCGCGCTGGTGCCGATGCGGGTTGCGCCCGCTTCGATGAAACGCATCGCGTCACTATATGTGCGTATGCCGCCGGCGGCTTTGACGCCCATGTTGTCACCGACAACCTGCTTCATCAACCGCACATCCTCCACTGTTGCGCCGCCGTCGCCGAAGCCGGTGGCGGTCTTCACAAAGGCTGCGCCGGCCCGCAAACTCATTTCACAAACCGCCACCTTTTCATCATCACTTAAATAACTGGTTTCGAGGATGACTTTGACCGGACAGCCCCGGGCCGCCTTTACCACGGCGGCGATTTCCTTTTCCACATACTGCGCATATCCGGATTTCAATGCGCCAACGTTAATGACCATGTCAATCTCGGCGGCGCCGTTTTGAACGGCGTCCCGTGTCTCCTCGATTTTCATGCGCGCTGTGGCGGCGCCAAGAGGAAACGAGACACACGCGTCCACGGCGACCGTGCCGCCAGACAGCGCTTTGGCGCAGAAAGGCGTCCAGACGGGGTTGATTGAAACGGCACGAAACCCATAAGACAGCGCTTCCTCGCACAATTTTCGGATGTCCGCTTCCGAAGCGTGCGCGCGCAACAGTGTGTAGTCTATCATTCTGGCAAGAGACAAACGGTTCACGAAACGAAACCCTCCGGCTGCAAGTCCAACAGGATGAATATAGGAAACGTCGCAACATAAGGTGTACATTATGTTCGAGCCATTGTAACACTCGCACCGACAAATAGGCATCTTTTTCTCAGAATATACGGCATTAAGATTATGAAGACTTGTCATATAGGGTTTTGCGGGCGATTATGCCTGATTTGCCTGATGGCGCCTTTGTTTTCGGCGTCTGCAACAGAAGCCAAGCCCCTGCTCCGGGTAATGCAGCATGTCGCCATGAACACCGATGTGGAGCTGGTCATGTACGGCGAACCGGACATGGACCCGGAAGCGTTGGTGGAAATAGGCCGAGAAGCCTTTGCCGCCATTGATGCGTTGGAGGCGAAAATAAGCCGTTGGAAGGCGGACAGCTACACGGCGTTGGTTAACAGGGAAGCCTCGAAGCGTCCGGTGGTGGTGGCGAAGGAATTGATGGATATTCTTCTTGAATCGCGAAGATTTTACGAAGCCACGGACGGCGTGTTCGATGTTACGGTAGGGCCGCTGCTGGAGCGGTGGGGGTTTTACGCCAAACACGGCGGCGTTGCGCCCGACCGGGAGGAATTGGCGCGCCTTAAGGAGCGTATCGGATTCAACCATGTTACGCTGAATCCTGCGGAACGCACCGTGTTTTTTAACAAACCGGGAATGCACATTGATTTTGGCGGCATCGGCAAGGGGCTGGCGCTTGATCATGCGGCGGCCGTATTGCGCGCAAACGGCATTAAATCGGCCCGGATAAACTTCGGCGCCAGCACCATCCGGGCCATAGGCGTCCCGCCCGGGAAAACAGGCTGGACTGTGGATATGCGTTCTCCGTATAATAAGCGCGGGGACGTTCCCATCGCGACCATTGTCATAGGCGATGAGTCCCTGTCTACTTCCGGTGATTCAGAGCGTTACGTGGAAATAGATGGTCAACGATTTGGTCATATTATAGATCCGCGGACGGGCATGCCTGCGGAAGAGGTGCTCAGCGCAACGGCAATAGCGCCCACCGCTATGGAAAGTGATGCGTTGAGCACATCGTTCTATATCATGGGCGTGGAAGGCGTCCGCAAGTATTGTGAGTCGCATCACGACGCGCGCGCCATGCTTGTTGTAGAGAAGGATGATGCGCCCGAAACGGTTTTTATTAACTTTAACCACACCAAACAGTAAGGAACAATCATGAGCAGTGCAGTAAACAGAAGAGATTTTATGAAGGCGGCGGGCGCGGCGGCAAGCTTCGCCATTGCGGCCGGCTATTCGCCTTTCTCTTACGCGCAGAACGAAAAAATTCGCGTGGGATGCATCGGCACGGGCGGCCAGGGCACATTCCACATCCGCGACGGCCTCACCGGCACGAAGGAAATTGTGATAACGGCGGTGTGCGACGTATTCGAGCCGCATCAGAAAGAAGCCGTGAAGTACGCCCAGGTGTCAAATGCGGGCGTATATATCACCCCCGAAAAAAAGTTTACCGACGAAGAGCGGAACAGCATCAGGGCGGCGTACAAGCCCAATGCCTATTACGATTATAAGGAGATGCTGGAAAAAGAGGAACTCGACGCCGTGGTCATTGCCACCCCGTTGAAAACCCACTTCCCCATTACCATGGACTGCCTGGATGCGGGCAAGTATGTTTTTTGTGAAAAAACCCTGGTGTCCACCATCGAGGAGGGGCGCGCCCTGATAACAAAGTGTCATGACCTGAACCGCTGGGTGCAGGTGGGACATCAACGCCGTTATAATCCCAAATACAACATGGCCATGGGGCTGACCTATGATGACGGCATGATTGGACGCATTACCCATATCACGGCGCAATGGCATCGCAATCACTATTGGCGCCGCGTTTTGCCCGCAAACTATGAACTCAATGAGATTGAAAAACAGTACATCAGCGACTTGGAGAAGCATCTTAACTGGCGCATCTACCAGGAAATGTCGGAAGGACTGTTTACAGAATTGGCGACGCACCAGACCGATATTGCCAATTGGTTCATGATGAAACTGCCCGCGCGGGTGCATACCTTTGCCGGGCTCGATTACTGGCGCGACGGACGCACTGTGGATGACAATATCCTGCTTACCTACGAGTATGATCAGAAGCCGGGAGACCCGGGATTCATCCCCATTGACGCGCGCAGTAAATTTCAGAAACTGAACCAGATCAACCGCGCATATACCGTGCGTTTCGCTTATTCCAGTATTCTTGCAAACGCCAAACGCGGCGCCTCCGAACTTATTCAGGGCGACAAGGGCTCCTTCGAATTGACCGAGCAAAAGTGCTATATGTTCGGCGAGGACGTGGTGGTGCAATCAGATGAGGAACTCACCGCCGAGGAACTGGCGGAAAAAACCACCAGCGGCAACACGCGCCAAGTAAGCACCGAAGCGCTTCTGGAAGGGGTCGAATTGCTGGGCGACATCGTTCTTGAAACACCGGACGTCTATCAATTCCGCGCCTTCGCCGATTGCGTCCGGAACGGCGGCGTGCCGCGCAGCAATCAAATGGTCGGCTACACCACGGCGATTACCGCCATTGCCGCCGTTCAATCCCGTGACGAAAACAAGATGGTCGAA
>DSBB01000280.1 GCA_011046175.1 Candidatus Hydrogenedentota bacterium
CGGCTATATTGGCGGCGGGCCATTCGCCGCCATGATTCCCGGCTGTTTCCTCGCGTTAAGCCTCAGCCTGCTGCTGCGGCATGACCGGGAGCAGGCGGTGGTGACGGCGCTGTTCGGCACAATCGCCATCGGCTATGGCGGCGAGATGACTTACGGCCAGACCCTCGGACTTGCCATTGACGCCGGAACGCGCGGCTGGGGACTGTTGGGCATTACCTTAAAAGGCGCGGTATGGGGTTTGTTGGGCGGCGCGGTGCTGGGCGCGGGCTTGACTTACCGGCAATATAGCCGGCGCGCCCTGTTGATTGGGCTCGCCCTGACGGTTGTCTTCATGTTCGTCGGCTGGAAACTGATTAACGACCCCAAGTTGATTTACTTTTCCCATCCCACCGACCGGCCGCGCGAGGAACTCTGGGCGGGACTGCTTTTTGCCGCTGTCGCGTTCCTCGTTTATATGCAGTTCAAGGGCAACAGCGCGCAGGCGCGCATCCCCTCGCGGTTCGCGCTGTGGGGCGCTGTGGGCGGCGGCTTGGGATTCGGCGGCGGGGCGCTCTTCCTCGTCTATGGACCGGGCCTGCCCGTGCCCCAACAATGGTTCGGCTGGTGGAAGGCGATGGAATTCTTCTTCGGCTTCCTGCTCGGCGGCAGTCTGGGGCTGTGCGCATGGTGGTATCGGGATAGTCTGCGGGAGGAAGAAGAAAACATACCCTCGCTTCCCGACGGTATCCTCCCCGTGATGGGACTGGTCGTGCTGATTGCCGTATACTTCCTCGCATTCCCGGCGCTCGAGGAACGACTGACTGCGGTTGATAATACCGGCGTCGTCGTTGCAGTGACGCAAAACCTGTTCCGCCCCGTTTATACCTTTGTATTTTTCGGCGCGGTATGCATCGCGCTGGGGATGCGTTCCGTATCCGCGGCGTGGCAGGTCGCCATCACCGCCACCTTCTTTCATGTCGTGGTGGATTTGAACCGGAACTGGGAGCGCAGCAACGGATTTGAAGCGCCCTTTGCCGTTCAGGCGATCATCATGGTCGTGTTGATGGCTGCAGTGGGATTCATCACGTGGCGCCTGCAAAACACGCCGCGTGCCGTTCCCCGACTGTACATGCTGATACTCTGGCTCTGCTACGGCATGGCGTGCATCCGCTCCTTTGTGAAAAAAGACCTGTTGTTCCCGCCCGAAGGCGCAAGCGGCGGATTCGCCGGACTCGTGGAAAACTATCCGGTTCTCGTGACGGTTCACGGCACTTTCACCCTGTCCGCAATCGTCACCGCCCTATGCATCTGGAAACTGTCGCGGCAGCAGAAAGCGTAGATGAAACTCAATGCGCGGGTATTGTCCGCAAACCGCTAATGAACCTGTGAATGCGGCAATTACGGGCGGAACTGTGAGTCACATGCGATATGCAATTCATCAATCGAGAAAAAAACGCCTGCCCGGGGGAATTTTTGCGGATTTGGAACGCGTTCTGTGTTATGATATCGCCATTGTGAGCAACGGTTTTATCTCGAAAGTGAAATCAGGGGAATGACAATACAACTGAACAAAAACGACGCGGTGCGTCTTATCATCAACAAGAACAGACGCGAAAATGCGCGGGTAAAAGAGTGGATAGACAGCGGATGCGTTTGCTTTGCTTTCAGCGGCGCCATTGCGTTGCGTCCGGGCACGAAAGTGCAGGTGGAAATTCCCAACAGCGATCCGCAGGCGTTTTACTATATGCAGGCAGTCGAGGCGTTGGACGCGGAACGCACCGAATTGCACCTCAGCAGAAACTTGAATTCTCAATTTGACCACCGGCGAAGATCATGGCGTGTCCCTTATCTGGCAAAAACGGTTATACGGCGCAAAGACAGCCCGCAATTTATTAACGCCGAATTCAGTAATGTCAGCATGGAGGCGGCATATCTGATGGCGGAGGAAAAATTTCCCGTAAATGCCGAGGTGGAACTGCGGCTGGTGTTGCCGGAGTATCCCGAGCACACGGTTCTCGCCCGGGTGATGCGTTCGTCTGAAACCGCGCTGGACAAGAATGCCGCGGGCAAAGACCGTTATGGCGTGTTGGTGCGGTTCTCAAAACTACCCAAAATCGTCATGCGCCATTTGACCTATTTCATGTGGCAGCAGATTAGAAAAACCCATTTGCGGCAATTGCAGGTGGTATTTGCCGGCAGCGCCAAAAAAACGCGCAAACCCGCTGAAGCGGGAACACAACCCGAAAAGATAGTCGCAGCCGTCGCAAAACGTCCGCAGAATTTGGATTGAACCGGCCGACTTTTTCGACTTGGCCCGCGGTAAATCAAGAAAAAATTTGCTTCGCAACACGCCGTATGCTATAGTACGGTTTCCTTTCTAACGATTTCATTTGCGTCAACTTCCGACGCATACAGCATGGCAACTAAAGGAATGAATTATGGCCAGAGTATGTGAATACAGCGGCAAGCGCCCGCAGGTGGGCAATCGCGTGGTGCGGCGCGGGAAAGCCAAGCGGGAAGGCGGTATCGGCCAGAACGTTACCGGCATATCGAAGCGCCGTTGGAAACCAAACCTTCAAACGGTGCGCGTTGTGGACGAAAATGGCCGCGTACACCGCGTTAAGGTATGCGCCCGCTATCTTAAGGCGGGAAAGTTTGTCAAAGCGCCACGAGGCAGTCATGCCGCGTGGAAAGCCGGCGCCGACAAATAATAAACAACCATACGTTGCGTCCCGTTTCGGTATCCCGCCGCAACGGGGCGTTTTGTTTGAGGATTTGCCATGACAGCGCCACAGGAATCGGACGGTATCGTTGATGTCGAGATTAGCGCTGTGGCGCACGGGGGCGACGGCGTCGGCAGGATAAACGCGCTGACCTGTTTTGTGCCGGGCGCGCTGCCCGGTGAGACAGTGCGGGCGCGCATCTTTCGCCGCGCCAAAAATGCCGTGTGGGCGCGGACCCTCGAGGTAATTTCTCCTTCGCCCCACCGCCTGTCCAACGCGTTTTGCTCGGGAAGGTCCTGCGCCGCGGCATGCGCATGGCATGATTTCGCCTATCCGGCGCAAGGCGAATGGAAAACGCGCATTGTGGCGGAAAGCATGCGCCGAATAGGCGGGGTCGCAGCAGAAGTCGTTTTCATCGAGGAGCCGGCGTTGCGTCTCGGTTACCGCACCCGGGCCGTATTCCACGGCGACGGCGCGTGTCTGGGCTACTTCGCGCCGCGCACCCACGATGTGATACCGCTTCCCCAATGCCCGCTCAATCACCCGCGGCTGAACACGGCGCTTGAAGCGCTGCGCCCGATGGGACTGCGCGGCAACATTCACGTAACGGTCAACCCCGAGGGCGACGAAATACTGGCGCGCCTGCGCAGAGTGACGCCCGCCGTAAAGGCGGCTTTTCCGTTGGCCAACGCTTTCGACAGCGCTGAATGCTCGCGGTTCATATTTGACGGCGCGCCCATTGTCAACGGCGCGTTCAGCCAGGCAAGTTTGTTGTTGAACCGTATGTTGCGACGCGAAGTGGACATCCGCGTGGGGGAAACGGAAACCCTGCTGGATTTGTATTGCGGCAACGGCAACCTCAGTCTGCATCACGCGCCCAACTGTCGCGTGGTCGGAGTGGATAACGCCAAGGCGGCCATTGCCGCCGCCAACCAAATTGTTCCCGGCGCTTACCGGATCGGCAATGAACGGGTTATGGCGGCGCTGATTCAGGAACAATCATGGGACGTGATATTGCTTGATCCGCCGCGCACGGGCGCAAAGGCGTTGGCGGCGCCGCTCGCGGAGGCAAAGGCGGGACGCATCGTCTACGTCTCATGCAATCCGGCAACCTTTGCCCGCGACGCGCGCAGCCTGATGGAAGGCGGGTGGCGCTTGACATCCGCGGCGGCGATTGATATGTTTCCTCATACGCCGCATGTGGAAACCATTGGCGTATTTGTTAGAACGTAACGAAAGGAACACGAACTTGCAGTCTATTTGCGTATATGCGGCCAGCAGCGACGCCCTTGACGACAATTATAAAGACGCCGCGCAGCGGCTGGGCGCCTTGATAGCCCGGCATGGGCACACATTGGTGTACGGAGGCGGTTGCGTCGGATTGATGGGCGTTTGCGCGCGGGCGGTGCATGCCCGGGGCGGCGGGCGCGTGGTCGGGGTTATCACCGACAAACTGGTTGATTTGGAACTGGCTTATCGGAAGGCGGACGAACTTATCGTAACCGGCGCAATGAGCGAGCGCAAGCGTATTATGGCGGAACGCGCCGACGCCTTTATCGCATTGCCCGGCGGGTTCGGCACCATCGAGGAAGTCATGGAAATACTCGTGCTCAAGCAATTGTGGTATCATCAAAAACCATGCGTGTTTTTGAACGTGGACGGCATATACGACCATCTGTTTGCGTTCTTTGACGCGCTTATTGAAGCCCGCTTCATAAAGGATTTGCACAAGCGCCTGTACCGTGTTTGCAGCTCGCCGGAAGAGGCCTATGAG
>DSBB01000078.1 GCA_011046175.1 Candidatus Hydrogenedentota bacterium
CCCAATTCCTCAGCGCGTCGCATTCCTTTTTGCAGGAATTCAGGAAACGCTTTTCTTTGCTCGGCACTAAGCGCTAACTTTGCGGTTGCGTCTCCCTCGACGATAAGCGCCGATAGAAAAACTTTAACATCGGGGGCAATCGAAGCGGCCAAATCGACAAAACGGTCCAATTTGTCATACGCCAGGTTGGTTATGGTTGTATATATATGCAAGCATGGCGAAAGAAGGCCCAGTTCCTGTTTGGAGCGGGCAAAATGGCGCATATTGGCAACGGCTTTCTCAAACCCCCCGCCACGAATGGCGTCATTGGTCGCTGCGTCCGGCCCGTCAATGCTGAAATTGATGCTCTGCACATTCTTCCCCATGACCCTATCGATTACGGCCGGAGTAAAAAGCGTGCCATTGGTGTGAATCAGGCACGTCATATCATGGGAAGCCATCTTGTCAATCATCCGCAACACAAGGTCACGCCGTACGAGCGGTTCGCCGCCTCCCAGGAAAATCCAGTCGCGCACATCCATCTCTGCCGCCTCATCCACTAGCCGCAGCCAGCGCTGATCGGACAATTCGGATTTGCAGGACCGATCCCAATCCGCCCACGCCCGCCAACAATGCCGACAGTTCAGATTGCAGCGGTTGGTAAGAAATATGCTTAGGCGCGCTGGGCCGGGCGGCGATTGTAAAGCGCCGCTAGACCATTTCCGCATCCGATGAAGCGCTCTGACAGGTTCCATATATCGAAATATTCCCAGAACACCACGTCAACAAAGGGTTGCATCAATCTGATCGCAAATCGCAACAGGCAATGTCATCAATACGGGGCCTCTGGCGGTAAAGATAGAGACCGTTATGATGTCCCGGTATGGGAAACAATACCCAAATTCGCCCGATTGCCGTGCGGCGCCCATATTGACAAAAACTCACGGGCAATCTTTTCAGGATGACTCTTCCCGCTGTTTTCTATGAAACTTCCACCATGCCTGGATGTGGCGACGCAGCCCTGTGGGACCCTGCTCGCGAAGGGTCGCCCCCAGGCGTCGGACAATTCCAGCCCAGCGCTTGTATCGGGGCGCCTCGTCGCGGCGCAGGTATTCGGTCAGGAAAATGCGCATTTCTTCTTTGTCAACGAACAGATTTGACGGACACCGGGCGCAATACGCAGGCGGTTTGCCGTTAAACATCCCTTCCCTCACACGGGCCATATATGCGCCAAGCCACACTTGTTCGAAGGTCAGGTCTTTGATGGAGAGGGGTCTTCGGGATTCATAGAAAGCGCAGCAGGGACCCAATGCGCCGTCAGGCATGATGGCTGCGCTCAGCCAAGGTTCATAACACATCGCTCCGGACAATCCCAAACGCTGCGTAGTCCGCACATTGCGCTGCATGTTGGTGCTGTCCTCCGTCAGTTCCACATCCAGATATCGCTGAAAATTTGTTACGATTCCCAGTTCCTCAGCACGACGAATTCCCTTCTGAATCATCTCCGGGAAAGTACATCTTTGTTCGGGAGAGAGCGCCAACTGTGCTGTCGCGTCTTCTTCGACAATAAGCGCCGAGAGAAGAATCCTGACATCCGGATCAATGGAAGCGGCCAAATCCACAAAATGATCCACCCTGTCATAGGTAAGATTGGTTATTGTTACATATAAGTACAAGCAGGGGAACTTGACTCCCAGTTTATGCTTGGCATCGGCGAAATAGCGCATATTGGCAATGGCCTTCTCAAAGCCGCCGCCGCGAATGTAGTCGTTGGTTGCTGCGTCTGGTCCGTCAATACTGAAATTAATGGACTGCACATTTTTCCCCATGATTTTCTCTATCATTTCCGGGGAAAAAAGCGTGCCGTTGGTATGGATCAGGCTTGACATATTATAGCAAGCCATTTTTTCAATCATCTGTACTACAAGATTGCGCCGAACGAGCGGTTCTCCGCCGCCCAGAAAAATCCAATGGCGCGCACCCATTTCTGCCGCTTCATCCACAAGGCGCAGCCAACGGGCGTCGGGCAGTTCGGACGCGCACGAACGGTCCCACTCGGCCCATTGTCGCCAACAATGCCGGCAGTTCAGATTGCATCTGTTCGTCAGGAATATGCTGATGCGCTCAGGCCCCGGCGGCTTTGAAAAATTGCCGGACCAGCGACGCATGCGGCGAAGTACATTTATAGGTTCCATAAATAGACGTATCCTGAAGGCGCAAAATTTGAAATTACTTCGTAGAATCTATTGGGGACATTGTAGCCCATATGAACGCAGTCTGCCACATCGGTGGTATGGCAAGCAATTCTATCGCCGTAAGGAATGGTCTTGTCGGACCTTGCTTGCGTTCCGACGCTTTTGTTTCTCGCGTGCGGGCCGTTATAATTCCCTTTTCGGCAGTGATTCAACCGCAATCCTTGGAGAATGTTTCGTGCAGCCGGTAATGGCCCGTCGCCTTGTTCATTGGCAGAACGGATTGTGTCCGCCGCCTTGGGAACTGATGATTTGCCCCACACACCGCTGCAATCTGAAATGCGGAATTTGCGCGCGCACTTGGGAGGAACATCTTCATCCGACGTTGCTCAATGAAGTGCCTGATGATCGCTGGTTGCGACTGGTGGATGAGGCGGTGGCTTTGGGCGTGCGTTATCTCAGTATCGGCGGGGGCGGCGAACCGACATTGCGCCGCGAACTGATCATGAGAATATGCGCCAAGGCCAAAGGCCATGGGTTGGAAGGGCATCTTCAGACCAATGGCACCCTCTTGCGCGAAGATGATGTGGATGCGCTCATCGCCTTGGGATGGGACCATGTAACCATCAGTCTTGATGGGCCGACAGCGACCGTCAATGATGCCATCCGTTTCCAGAATGCATTCAACGAATCCGTCAAGCGCATAGACATGCTGTGCGCAGCAAAGAAGCGAAAGCGGGCAGCTGCGCCGGACATTCAGGTCCACATGGTTCTCACAGCGCTGAATTGCGACCAGTTATCGGCGATGGCGGCCTTCAGCGCCGCACATGGCGTCGAGTCGCTCTTCGTTTCTCCCCTTCTTGAATATAGTTCCGACATGAAATCGTTTGTTTTGAGTCCTCAACAACGCGCAGAATTGCCCGGTCATGTCCAAAGGGCAATTGCAAAAGCCAACGCCCTCGGCCTTGCGCACAATTTCGAAAACTTGCTGCCCGCGCCAGAACTGCAACCAGCTGCTGTTCTCGGCAACAGCGAGATTGCCGGGCAGTGGCCCGTGGGACATATTGCCGGCGCGCGCTGTCTGGAACCTTGGCGGGGGCTGGTCGTCTCTTCCAGCGGCCATGCGCTTCCATGTTGTTATTTCTGGGAGGAAAAGGCGGACAGCATCCGGGATAAAAGCCTGCACGATATTTGGTTGGGCGCGTACTTGACTGAATTCCGGCAAGAGATGCTCAACGGGATCCTGCCGGAGCCTTGCCGGACATGCGGTTTTCCGGATAGCCTGACGCATCGCAAGTTGAAGGAATGCGTGCAACAGGCGGCATCATCGCCCGGCGGCATGTCTCCCGGACGGCGCGGTCTTGTTGCGAAGGCCTGGAACAGCCTCCGCAACCATGGGCTTCGCGACAGTATTCGACGATATCGCCAGTGGCGCGCTATCCAGCGCGCCTTGCGTAAAGAACCATGATCACGGGCGGGCAACCTCGCGTCCAGCGAACAGGGCTGTCTGGCCGTTAGCAAGACATTTCGTACGATTTTGTTTTGAGGAGAGGGAAAAGTGTTGCCTATCATTGCGTCTCGCCTGTTGAACTGGCAGGATGGCCAGTCGGCAGGCCCTTGGCGCCTGATGGTTTTTCCAACCTATCGGTGCAATCTAAAGTGCGGCATTTGTGTCCGTAGTTGGCAAGAGACCCATCCAATGCTTCTTCACGAACTGCCGGACGAGCGCTGGCTGCGTCTGGTGGATGAAGCGGCAGCAATGGGGGTGCGTGTGTTGAAAATCGGTGGCGGAGGCGAGCCAATGCTGCGCGACAAGATGGTGTGTGAAATGTGCGTCAGGGTTAAAAAGCACGGCATGGCGGGAAGCCTTCAGACCAATGGGACCCACTTGAGCGCGGACAGCATGGAAACGCTTATCAGGGCGAGATGGGACGATGTAACGATCAGCATTGATGCACCCACAGAGGAAATCAATGATGCCATACGCAATAAGGGCGTTTTCTCAAAGACCGTTGGCGCCTTGCAAACGCTGCGTGGATTGAAGAAAAAGCATCAGAGCAAACTCCCCAATGTTGCGATCCATACGACAGTTACGGCGCTAAACTATGACTGTCTGGAAGACATGGTGGATTTCTCTCTCGCCAACGGCGTGGATATGTTTTCAGCCAGTCCGTTGCTTGAGGCCGGCCTGGAGGAAACCGGCTACATCATGAGCGCGGCGCAGCGCGCTGACTTGCCAAGGTTCTTGAACGCAGCCATGGAAAAGGCGGATGCTCATAACTTGTTGCATAACCTGAAC
>DSBB01000371.1 GCA_011046175.1 Candidatus Hydrogenedentota bacterium
GCGCAATCCCGACCATGAAGCGTTGCGGCGCCGTTTTGTCTGGCCCGACGGGAAATACGTTGAATACGACCCCGACGCGCCCAAAGGCGTCTGGGTGATGAAATCCGACAACGGCGCGGCGCTCAACCGCGATTATGACAGGTGGCCCCAACTCGGCGGCGCCGTTCCGGCGTTGTCTTTCGAGCGGTAGCCGAAAGAACGCCTGCTCCTATTTCTCATAGTAACGATACACAAACCGGCCGGGCGGGGCGGCGTCGCCGTAGAGGGTAAAGTCCATGACATCGCCGTCGTGTTGCATGTTGTCCGCCCATTTGAATCGAAGATCAATCTTGTTGTTGTTGTCGAGACCCAAGGCGTTGCGCGGAATGGCGAGATGCATCCGGTTTCCTTCCTTGCGCCAGGCGACATTTGCCGCTTCCTTCCAGTTCCAGCCGGCGCCGCTGTGCTCGAGGGTTGCGTGTTCCGGGTCGGGCGCGGTCCGGTTTACCATGTAATCAAACCCTTCCCAGCCGGTATCCGCCTTGCCGTCGGTGTTGATGAACAGCCGCATCCACGCGGGATCGGTGTGCCGCGTGAGCGGCGCCGCGCTTTCCACATAAAAATATACATTGTTCGCGTCATGGGACGCCTTGCACAATACAATATCGTTTCTTCCCGTAACGTCAACATAGGTGGTTGCGTTGTTGTACCCCGGATGATTGCGATGGAGGACGCTGCCGCAATGGTTATGGTAGGCGGGCGTTACATGGCGCCATTGTTCAAAACCATCCGCAATGCTTATGGCGGTCGGCGGACCTGCGGCGGGTTGCGGCCGGGCGCCTTTATATTTTCGGATGTAGTCCACCATCTGGTAGTAGTAGGCGTCCCAATGGCCGCCGCGCATGGGTTCGATGTCCCTGCTGTTTTCGTGGTTGAACTGGTCTACAAACATGACAGGCTCGCGGACGCCGTTGAATTCATCAAAGCGCATGGCAATCCACTCGTTCCAGCCGGTGATGAAAACAAACCGCGGGTCCGCCTCGAGCGCCCGTTCCCACTGCTCAATAAAATTGAATCCGTACCATGCGGCATTCGGTCGAACGTCCCAACGTCCCCCGTGGAAGCTGCGTCCGCGCGCGCCTTTTTCCGACAGCGAGCCGAGCCGCCCGTCCACGGCGTTTTGCGCCACGCCCACGGTCATCTGTTCCGCTTCGCCCCGGCTGTTTTTGAACACATGCTGCGGATAGACCTCGAGCCAGCCCCATTGGTCGGGACCGTCGGGACCGGTGAAATAGGACGGCGCCGGTTTGCGAAAGGTAAAGAAGTCCTTCAACTCATCATCCACTTTTTCCGGATCGGCCATGATCAACGGTTTGCCCTCCCATTGAAACCACAACTCTTTGTGCAATCCCGGCTTATAGAGATCGTTGAAAAGTTCCGTGGCGGTGGAACGGGGGTCCCAGAAGGGACACAAAAACGCGATCTGCGGCGCGCTTCCGAAAAGGCTTCGCACAACGCCGTATAATATTCCTTGTAGGTGAAGCGGTTGGTCACATCGAAGATGACCACGTCCACCAGCGCGTCGGCGAGCATGCGCGCATGGCGTCGTAACACCCACGGATCATCGGAGTTGTAATAACCGAAGAGCGGTTCGCCCCAATGGTGCATGGCATGCATGGGCCCCCACGCGGGATGCTCCTTGTCGCTGATTGCATCCGGATGTTCAGACAAGATTTTGGACACGTCATGGGGACCTCCGTTTACATGGGCGCCCATCCACAGAAAATAGAACAGACCGACGGTGCGGTCTGCCCGGGGCGGCCCGGTCTGATCGTGAACGCGCACGGCGCGGCCAAGCATGTCCACGGCCTCCCACGTATCGCTCATCAGCGGCGATTCGCCACAGTCTGCCGATTCGGCGGAAACGACAGCGGCGCAAAACGCCGACACGAAAAGGATTGCAGTTATAATTCGATGTGCCATGGTTCGGAATCTCCTTTAGGCGCTTAAGACCGGTTGGCTGACAATTTTTTGTCAGTTTGACCTATAGACAACGACTACCGTCATTCCCGTGAAAACGGGAATCCAGAAGATACAAGAAGAACTGTTAACGCCAGATGGATTCCCGCTTTCGCAGGAATGACGGTAACGTTGTGTTTTGTTTGTGACAACTGCGCCGCAGGCGCCACTTCTTCCGGGCGAAGTCCCGGACGAAGCGCAGTACCTTATCGGCCAGAAACCGCGATCAAGAAAAAGAAGTTGGGTATGTTGTTCACGCTTCAGCGTGCGGAGTTGCGTGTATGACTCAGAGTTTTTGTACTACTGCCGCACGCTGAAGCGTGAACAACATACAAAGAGAATAATCAAATCTGGGTTGCGGGCAAAGCCCGCGTTAGTGGATTGTAATGGAGAACACGTTGTTTTGACAACAACCTTTTGATATTCCGTTCAGGGCAACCGCGCCTAAATATCAAGCGGGGGAACAACCATGATAAAGCAGAACCTTAAACGACCTTGCTTCTTGGCCGTATTGACTATACTGTTCAAATAAAAGGACGAACTCATCAATAACGGCAACCCAGTCAATACGGCCGCTCACCCAAGACACGCCCCCTCGCCGCCTCCCCGCGCCAAAACGGCAGTGTGGTATACTGATGTAAGTGTTTGCTTTCCGAGGTTAGCGCGAACAACCGAAAGGAATCAGCCATGTTTGACGTGTTGCTACGCAACGGAACGGTGGTGGACGGCACGGGAAAACCGGCGTTTCAGGCGGATGTCGGCATCGAGGGCGACCGCGTCACGCTGGTGGGCAAGGCAAACGGCGCGGCGGCGGCGCTGGAGATTGACGCAACAGGCAAGCACATCTGCCCGGGCTTCATTGACCCCCACTCGCACGCCGACCTGTCGCTCTATCGCGAGAACAGCACCTCGCTGCTCGAGCCGCTTGTGCGGCAGGGCATCACCACGTTTGTCGGCGGCAACTGCGGCATGGCCATGGCGCCGCTGGGCGACGCGCACCGCGATTCGGTCGAGTTGTACATTAACATTTTCACCCAGATTGATTTTGAAAAGGAAGCGCGCTGGCAAAGCCTCGGCGATTATTTTGCGTATGTTGAGAACAAGGGGTTGCTGTTGAATGCCGCCATTCTAGCGCCCCACGGTGTTTTACGGTTGAACGCGATGGGCATGGAATCGCGCGCGGCCACAGACGATGAGATTGCGGCCATGCGCCGCGACTTGGCGCAGGCGCTGGACGAGGGCGCGGCGGGTTTGTCCACGGGATTGCAGTACATGCCGGGCAGCCAGAGCGACACGCGCGAACTGCTCGCGCTGGGCGAAGAACTGCATCAGCGCGGCGGCATTTTCACCAGTCATTTGCGCAGTTATTCGAACACACTGGGACGCGCCATTGACGAGGTCATCGAAGTGGCCGAGAAATGTGACGTGCCCGCCCAGATTTCCCATTTGTTCTGGATTCCTGATTACGGCGTGTTTGGCCCCATGTTTCAGGCGATTGTGCGCGCCATGGCGCGCCTGTCCAAGTACTGGGTGCCGCCCATACCGCTCGACGCGCCCATGGCGGGACAGCTCAAACGTATTGTGGATGCGCGTCAACGCGGCGTGAACGTGCGCGCCGACATCATGCCCACCACCACGGGATTCACGCATATCCTCGCATTCTTTCCGCCATGGGCGATCACCGGCACGGTCGAGGAAGTGCTGGAACGGCTCAAGTCCCCGGAACAGCGCAAGCGCATTTTGCGCAGCATCGAACACGGCAAGATGGAGTGGCCGCACACGGGTCCGGACGCATGGACGCTGAACCTGTTCCGGCTCATGGGCTGGGGCTGCGCGCGCATCATGTCCGTGAAAACCGACAAGAACAAGCGACTCGAGGGCATGAGCGTCACCGAAATCGCGAAGGAGCGCGGCGTGCATCCCTTCGACGCCGTGTGCGACCTGTTGCTGGAAGAAGACGGGCATGTGCTTGCCTTCGAGAGCATGGCGGAACCGGACGACGCGTTTACGGAGCGCAGTTCCTTCGCCGGGCTGGCGCACCCGGAGGTCATGATCTCCACCGATTCCATTCTCATGGGCAGCGGCCTGCCGAGCCGGCTGTTCTACGGCTGCTATCCGCGCTACCTGTCCCGCTATGTGCGCGACAAGAAATTGCTGCCGCTGGAAGACGCCGTCCGAAAATGCACCAGCATGTCCGCCGAGCAGTTCAACCTGCGCGACCGCGGCGTCATCGCGGAAAAAGCCTACGCCGACGTGGTGGTGTTTGACTTCAACACACTCGGCACCAAGGCAACTTTCCGCGACCCCGCCCATTTTCCGGACGGCATCGAACACGTCTTTATCAACGGCAGACATGTCGTGGACGGCAATACTTTCAATCCCGATCCGCTGCCCGGACAGCTGCTGAGACGGAATTGACTGCCAGTTGAATCAAACAGTGGTCTTTGCG
Source organism: Candidatus Hydrogenedentota bacterium (assembly GCA_011046175.1). Classification (GTDB taxonomy): domain Bacteria; phylum Hydrogenedentota; class Hydrogenedentia; order Hydrogenedentales; family CAITNO01; genus SLFT01. Next base: position 4,448 of record DSBB01000371.1, read on the forward strand.
TAGAGTTACAA
>DSBB01000524.1 GCA_011046175.1 Candidatus Hydrogenedentota bacterium
CCCCGACAGAATGCGGTTTCCCAACGACGAATTCTATTTCAGGTCGCCTGATGATATGGCGGGGCGCTTCGCGCGGTGGCCCGAGACAATTACCAACACGAAGTATATTGCCGACCGATGCAACGCAGAAATACCAATGGGGCTTGGACTAATCCCAAACTATCCGGTTCCAGAGGGATACGCCAAGGAAACCTACTTGCGCGAGCAGGTGTACACCGGACTCGAGCGCCGGTACGGGAAGCCGCTGCCCGAGGCAATACTTCAACGCGCTGAATATGAACTGGGCATCATCGAGGAAATGAAATTCGTGGATTATTTCCTGGTCGTCTGGGATTTGGTGCGGTTTGCGAAGGAGGCAGGCATTCCTGTCGGCCCCGGGCGCGGCTCGGGCGCGGGTTGTCTCGTGGCCTATGCGCTCCGGATCACAAATCTCGACCCCATCCGTTACAATCTACTCTTCGAGCGATTCCTGAACCCGGAACGCGTCAGCATGCCGGATTTCGACGTGGATTTCTGCATCCGCAACCGCGATAGGTTAATCGAATATTCCAGGCAAAAATACGGCGCGGAATGCGTCTGTCAGATAGGCACGTTCGGCAGGATGCTGGCCAAAAACGTGGTGCGCAACGTGGCGCGCACTCTCGGCATGCCGATGTATGAGCAGAACCGCATCGCCTCAATGATTCCCAGCGAATTGAACATCACGCTTGAACAGGCCGCGTTAAAAGAGCCTGACCTCAAGCGTCTCATAACCGAAGACCGACAGATGGCAAGGTTGTGGCAGCTGGCGCTTCGACTCGAGGGCACTATAAACAGTTTCGGCACCCACGCCGCCGGGGTGGTGCTCTGCGATCATCCGCTGACGGATCATATCGCCCTTTTCAAAGCGGCCAACTCCGATGTGGTAACGACGCAAACCGAAATGAAAGGGGTGGAGCAAATTGGACTGCTCAAAATGGACATCCTCGGACTGCGCACGTTGACCATGATCAGCGACGCCGTGGCGCTGATAAAGAAGAACCAAGGGGTTGACATAGACATTGACAACTTACCGTTGGATGATGAAAAGACCTATGAATTGCTGCGCAGCGGCCAGACCTTCGGCGTGTTTCAACTGGAGAGTTCCGGTATGCGCGAACTGGCAAAACGCATCGGACTGGAAAACATCGAGGAAATAAGCGCCTTGGTGGCGCTTTACCGTCCGGGACCCATGGCGTATCTGGACACTTTCATCGCGCATAAGCGCAACCCCGAGAAGATTGAATACAACCCGCCTTTCATCAAGCCCGTGCTGCAGGACACCTATGGCATTTGCCTCTATCAAGAACAGGTAATGGAACTGGTGCGCCTCTGCGGCGGCTTCAGTCTCGGGCGCGCCGACATTGTGCGACGCGCCATGGGCAAAAAGAACCGCGAACTGCTTGACAAACAAAAAATTGACTTTGTTAAAGGGTGCAAGGAGCGAAACATCAACGCCGAACTGGCGAACGACTTGTGGAGCCGCATCGAGACTTTTGCCGGGTACGGATTCAACAAGTCGCACAGCATGGCATACGCCTTTGTCGCCTATCAAACCGCGTATCTCAAGGCAAACCATACCGTTGAGTTTCTGTGCGCGCTGTTGTCAAGCGTGTCAGGCGATCTCAAGAAAACCGCACTGTATATCGCGGAATGTCGAAATCTCAATGTGGCCGTGCTGCCCCCGGACATCAACCGCAGCGAGGCGGGTTTTTCCGTGGAGGGCGATGCTGTGCGTTTTGGCCTCGGCGCCATCAAAAATGTGGGGGAAGGCCCTTGTCAGGCCATTGTGGACGAGAGACACGCAAATGGGCCGTACAAGGACGTGTTTGATTTTTGCAACCGGCTCAGCGGTCAGGCAATCAACAGCAGAACCGTCGAAAGTTTGAACAAGGCGGGCGCTTTTTTAAGCACCGGCTGGAACCGGCGCCAGGTGGCCGAAGTGACCGAACAGGCCATGAACGCCGCCCAATTGCTCCAGCGCGAACGCGCCGCAGGGCAAACGTCCCTGTTTGATCTTGCCGAAGCGGAAGATGATTTTGACATGGGCATGGACAAGCCGCTTCTGCCCGAATGGCCGGAACATGAAGTGCTCGTTTATGAAAAGGAAATGATCGGCCTTTACGTATCCAGCCATCCGCTGCATAATTACGCAAGCATCATACGACGCTATCATACGCTCGATTTGGCGTCGTTTGACGAGAAAACAGAAGGGGATGAAGCCATTGTGTGCGGTATAGTCACCGAAGCGAAAAAGCATTTCAACCGCAAGGGCGAAGCAATGGCGTTTCTGACACTCGAAACAATGCAGGGGCCCTGCGAAATGACCGTATTCAGCGACCTGTACGAACAAAAGAAAAACCTGTTGCAGCCGGACATCATCCTCACGTGCAGCGTACGCGTAAACGTTCGAGACGACAAGAACACGCTCATCGCGCTGAATCTGGTTCCCATTGACGAAACGGAACGGAGCATGACCCGTGCCGTTCATATCCGCCTGATGCCACAACATCAAGAACCGGAAACCGCGCATCAACTCGCCATGCTGCTGGGCGACGCCCGGGGCAGCTGCGACGTGTATCTGCACTGCCTGCGTCCCAAACAGGGGGACGTTGTCATCCACGCAACGAGCGCCTGCCGCGTCACCCCTACGCCGCAATTGACCAAGCAGGTGGAGGCGCTTCTTGGCGAAGACGCCCTCTTCCTCTCCGCCGGCATGGGACTGCCAACCCACCAGCAGACTCAAACCTATGACAACACCGGCAACCGCCGCCGGCGAGGCAACCGTCGGACAAACAACTGAACAGCCGCGCATAAACCCGGCCCGGACGCGCCGCGAATTTTCAGGGCAGACAGGCGTATTTTATTCTATTTCATGCCGTAAAATACGGTGCCCGTTTCGTTCAACCGCTTTTTCTAGGATTAAATATCATGTCCCGCGAACTCCCCCTCCTTCCAGTGAATAGCCTTCACGGTATTCGCGTTTGCGCAGGATATGGTTGTTGGCTTCTTCGTCGTTGGTGATTTGTTCGGTATTGGGATCAAAGACCAGGCGGCGTCCGCCGAGGGCTGTGGCGATGTTGGCGAGGTGGATGAGGATGGCGCTCTTGTGCCCGAACTCAATATCGGCGTTCGGCTTGTTGCGGCTACGGATGCAGTCAATGATCAGGGGAATATCGCCAAGTTTCCCGGAGGCAATATAATCGCGGGCAGCCTGAACGTAAGGGGCTGTGCGGTTCTGTGTGCCCACCTGCACGATACGGTCATACTTGCGCGCTGCCTCCACCATCACCCGGCCTTCCCAGATGTTGTGCGACGTCGGTTTTTCCACGTATACATCCTTGCCCGCCTGACATGCCCATACGGTGGCGAGGCCATGCCAGTGATCGCAGGTGGCGATGCATACCGCATCCACTTCGGGGTCTTTCAGAACGCGACGCCATAGCGCTCGCGCCTGTCAGGGCGATAACGGTTTCGCGCTGTTCTGCAGAAATTCACGGCGTTTCATGGGTGGTCCTTTTGGGTTGTTTCGTAGGATGGGTAGGATAGGTAGGACGTGTAGGACGGGAATAACAACCCGCAGCAATCATTGTCCTACACGTCCTACCTATCCTACTTATCCTACTCACCACAAATACTTCTCGTGCCGCGGCACTTCGGAAAAGCAGAGCATCCCCAGAAGTCTTTGCCCGCGCGTATGCCTTGTTTTGCAGTGCGTCGCTTCATGGATTTGCCGCATTCCGGACATTCCGGCACATTATCTGCGGCCTGTTGTTCGCCGCGTTTGGCGATACGCGCCGCGTAAAGCTGTTCGCTATAACCGCCCTGCTCAAGAACCCTTGACTCCAACGTGCTAACTTGGCGTTTCAACAGATAAATTGCCTGATTGCATAAACAGATCAGCGTATTTGCTACAACAGCCGGGTTCTTGTCTTCCAGCCATTTCTTGTAATGAGCGAGTTTCTGGCCACGGTTTTACAAACCTGCCGCACAGAAACGGCTTCGGAATTATCTTTCCCCCATTGCGGTAATGCGTGGTGGCGCAGGTAATCTTCATAATCCAGTAATAACTCTTCAAGACTGCTCCTTGCCACATTAGTCAAGAGGACTTCCGACTTTGCCGAGGTTGCGGCAGCACAGCTGCCCTCGGCGATATTTTGACGGCCACTGCGTGCTGCTTGCACCATCTGATCGCGGTACCGCGCGGTTAACTCCGGGCGACTCTCACAAAAAGCGACTGTGGCGTCAAACTTGTCTCGGCATCCCGTTCCCGCGAGCGCAGTGGCACAGTTATCACGCCGGTCTTGCGCTCCCAAGGCGCAAGTTCTGCAGGCGGTTTTCGCAAGGGATCGTGGCGCGCCGCCCAGAACAGCGCGTTGGCGATGAGCCGTCTGAAGCTGTCCCCCTCGAAATCACTGACGCCGCCGAGAGACGTATAA
>DSBB01000440.1 GCA_011046175.1 Candidatus Hydrogenedentota bacterium
CAATAATACCATATCGGTTGTACTATAGTTCATCTGTCCAACAGTTCCTGTCATTTACGGTTCACATGCGAACCAGTTCCGGCACGAGGCCGCGCGTTTGCACCGGCTTCCCCTTGCGCAATGAACTATTGGCGGCGATACCGGTAAGAATAGACCATGCGCCGTCATACTGGTCGGCGCGTCGGCCATATACGTCATTCTCCGCAGTCGCGCCAAACATGTCCCGCAACAACAATTCATCGCCGCCGCCATGCCCGCCAATGGCGTCCCAAACCGGTTCTTCATAGGCCGGCGCAAAATGAGGATAAACGCGAATCCATGTGCCTTCCCGCTTCAATGCGCCGGGAACACTGCCGTCAGCATTAATATACACCGATTCCTCGCATTTATGTTCAAGACGTCCTTTTGTGCCGTTAAACACAACAACATACCCCTCCCAAGGGGTAAAAGCATTCAATGAATAGCTCATGCGGACGCCATTGTCGTACAAAACAGTCAACGCCATGCTGTCCTCTATGTCAATGTCGGCGCTGAACACGCATTTATCCCTATGGTATCCGTCATACTGTTCCTGTTCCAAATACAATTCCCGCAGATGGCCATTGTCTTTCAAAGAAAGATGAAAAGGGCACTCCGCCGCTTTAGGGCAATCGTGACAACGTTCGGAGCGGCCGGCTAACCCGAGTCGGTCGCCGGTTTCAGGGATATAAAACGCGCGGCGAGCGGATGCGTAGACAGTCTCCGGCCGGGCGCCAAGCCACCAGTTCACCAAATCAAAATGGTGCGTGGCCTTATGCACCAGCAAACCGCCGGAATTCTCCTTGTTGCGGTGCCAACGTCGAAAATAATCAGCGCCGTGATTCGTGTCCAGCATCCAGTGAAAATCAACCGACAACACGTCGCCGACAACGCCATTCATCAACAAACGCTTAATCTGGGTGCGGGGCGGCGAATAACGGTAGTTAAAAGTAACGCGCAGCTGTCTGCCTGTCCTGCGCCAGGTTTCAAGAATCGCGTTGCAGCGTTCCGCATCTATGGTCATCGGTTTTTCCGTTATGACATCACAACCCGCCTCCATAGCCCGGCAAATATAATGATCGTGCAAACTGTCTTTCGTCGTGACAATCACCGCATCAGGGTTGGTTTTGGAAATCAACGCCTCAAATCGGTCCGCTTCATAAACAGGCACATGCCGCCCATATTAGCGTTTGATCCAAGAGGACGACAGCCGGGCGCATCCGCCATTTTCCAGTTTCGCACATTATAGACGCATGTTGCCGCCATCCTGTTATTCCTTCCGCTCAAACGCAAATGTTGTCCGCAACTCACAAAACGTTTTCTTTTCGCATGTTCGGGAACAGACATGCCTCACCTCCTGTGTTCCGAACATATTTCAAATCAGTTCGTTCGCGCCTGAACTTGACCAGTGTGAAGCCATTCGTCACAGCAGACAAATCCGTCAAGCCCCATCAAAGGGCGCAGCGCGGCGAAACAGTCGCGTTTTTGTTGGCGTGTTTTCAATGTGACACGCCATAATGATAATATCACAATGTCCGTCACAGACTTTCAATACCGCAGCGTTTGAGCGAAATCCCATTATTGAGTACCATATTGGAAGATTTGACGTCTTCGCTTCCAAACCCAGGAGGAAACACGCATGACAGGCAAAGAACGCATACTGAACAAGCTCGCAGGGAAACATGGGGACCGCATTCCGTTAATGCCAATAACAATGATGTTTGCTGCTGATTTGAGCAACGTCACTTATAAAGAGTACGCGACGGATTTTAGAACGCTTGTGGATGCGCAATTACGCGTAGCAGACACCTTTGATTTTGACCACGTGTCATGCATATCCGATCCCGCACGCGAGGCGGCGGATTGCGGCGCGGCCATCGAATACTACGAGAATCAACCGCCCGCCCTCAACGAAGCGCAGGCATTGCTCGCCAACAAGAAACATCTGGCCGTCTTGGCAATGCCGGACCCCTGCGCCGGGGAACGCATGTTGGACAGGATACAGGCGGCGGCATTATTCAAAGAGAAGGTAAAAGAGGACAGGCTTATTGAGGGCTGGGTGGAAGGCCCCTGCGCGGAAGGGGCGGACTTGCGCGGCATCAATGCGCTGATGATGGATTTCATCGAAGACCCGCCATTCGTGAACGACCTTTTTTCCTTTGTACTGGAAATGGCGCTTTCCTTTGCCAAAGCGCAAATCGAAGCGGGCGTGGATATTATCGGGGTGGGCGACGCTGCGGCATCCCTGGTGGGTCCTGCCATCTATGAAGAATTCGTGTGGCCCCATGAAAAACGGCTGGTGGAAGGCATCCACGACATGGGGGGGCGTGTTCGCCTGCATATCTGCGGCAATACACGTGCCGTCTTGGACGGGATGGGGCGGCTCCGCTGCGAGATGGTTGATCTGGACTGGATGGTTCCCATGGACGAAGCCCGAAAAGTCATGGGGGAACAACAGGTGTTGGCGGGAAATATGGACCCCGTCGGCGTGTTGCGCAACGGCACAGAACACGATGTGTTGGAAAAGGTCGCCGCATGTCACCGCCAATCAGGAGACGCTTATATTATTGCCGCGGGCTGCGAGGTTCCCCGTGACACGCCTCACGCAAACGTTCACGCGCTGCGGCGGTATGCGGAATCGGCGGCAAATACGCCTTTTTCTGACGCCGAAACATGGATAGTACACAAGCGCGACGCCAGAACGGACTAGCAGAGGGGATTTGCAGTAATCCCAAAACCAACTGGAAGAAAATATCATGTTGAAAAAAATGCCTTCTCTGTCACTCTTTGATCAAACGCGGTATCGCTGTCTATTTTTAACGGCTGTTCTGCTTGCTTTCGCGTTTTCTGTTGCCGCCTGGGAACATCATCCGCTCCTTACCGAACCCGTGTTGGAAACAATTTCTGAAACAGAATCCTTCACCCCGGCGGCGGCGGTGACATTGGAAGACTTTTTGTCCGCCGTGGAAGGTCCGCTCGCCGTGTTTCTGGCCGAAGAGGAAGCATGGGCGCGCGAGCATCTTCCTTGGTACGCACCCTGCCCCGAGGAACTGGACTTTGTCGCCACCGGCAATCCTGACGATATACGCGCGCGTTTCTTCCAAGCCATCCGCATTAACCCAAACACCAAAACGCCATTGTATTTTTCCGTGTTGTCCGGGAACGACATACAAGGCGCAACCCTGTTAAGTCCGGAAGAATTCACACTGTTTCCTGATGCCGCGGCGCTGGAGAGTTTCGATTTTGTTTCCCTGCTTCCGGGCGGCGTGCTAAATGCGCAGGACATCATCGCCACGGCCTCCAATGAACCTGATTACGGCATGGATACGGGACTTTTTGAAGACAATGACACCGACTTCGGACGGCGATACGGGTTCGGACTTCAGCCTTTTGGCAATCCCGGCTTGGATTATGGCAGCCAGGCGCCATTTCACATGGGCTTCTATCATGAATCGCCGCTGGTGTTTCTGTTTGCGCCATTTTTGAAACGAACGTACCCGGAATATCGAATTCACCTGTTCAAGCGTTTGTCGGAATTCGCTTTTGAAAACGATCACGACTACTGGGGCTGGCGGTTTATGGGCTGGGGCTTGCATTATCTGGCCGACCTGTCCATGCCCTATCACACCACCGTGCTCCCCGGATACAGCGCGCTGCGCATGTTATGGATAAACTTTCTTGACATACTGGGCATCTCGACCCCTGTGGATAACGCGTTGCAGCTTGTTTCCAACCGGCACATGGCCATCGAAACCTACCAGCGGATTGTGATGGAGCGCGCCCTTCGCGAAGGTTCGGGTTGCGCCATTTTTGATGCATTGAACGCCGACTATGACGCGCCCGCCTATGACGACAACCTGCCGCGCCAGGTCCTTGCCAACGCCTCCAATCAGCTGGCGCGGCAAATGAACAGGACCCTTGTGAAATACATGCCTTATGATTTTGTTTCCAATCCGGCGCTTGAACTTGGAGAGATTGAAGGCTTGGAAAATATTGTGGAAATGGTTGCGGAATCGCATGGCGTTCAGGCGCTGGAAGAACTGGACGCTCTGCTCGCCGACGCTTTGGAACTTTTTGCGCATTACGGACGCAGCTACATCGCGGACATAATTTCCAAGCGTTAACCAGCGCCTTCTGTGGTTGCGCCGATCTACAATTAACGCGGCCTTCCGGCAAATGCCCGCAATATGAACACCGCCAATCCGATTAAAAGCCAATCCGAAAGCAATGTGCGCAGACTTCTTTGCGCGCCTTGAGCGGAACAACATCCCATATCTTCCTGAGATTCCCCTTCCTCTTCACCATCACTCGCGCCATCCTCCTCGTCTTCATTGCCGTCCTCTCCCCCGTCTTGACCGTCGCCTTCGCCCTCGGGTTCGCCTTCGCCCTCCTCTTCCCCTTCGCCCTCCTCTTCCCCTTCGCCCTCC
>DSBB01000266.1 GCA_011046175.1 Candidatus Hydrogenedentota bacterium
CGATGCCAGGAGCGCTGATGGTTCCAGAGTTCGCGCCGCCGCCTGCGCCGCCTTGTGTAATCATATCCCCCATGGCGGCATGGGCGGCATGGGCGGCATGGGCGGCATGGGCGGCATGGGCGGCATGGGCGGTATGGGCGGCATGGGCGGCATGGGTGGTATGGGCGATATGTTCGGCATTACGAGCATGTCCGATATGGGCGGCTTGGCGGGAGCGACGGACATGGGGGGGCTGACGGCGCTCGGCGGCGCGACGCGCGGCGCCATCGGCGCCCCCGGTATGAGCGGCGGCGTCTCCGGCATGAGCGGCAAGAGCGGCGGAATGCCGCCTGTCGGAATGGCCATGCCCCCTCGCATCGAGGTGCCGTTGCTTTCGGTGGCTGACCTTGAATACACCAGCGGCGCCACCTCCATCCAGCGAACAAACGGACAACGGAAACTTATCGTATCCGCCGACGTAGTTACCGAGGTGGCCAATGCCCGTGAAATCATAGACCATATCACCAGCGATTATTTTCCACAGTTGCAGGCGCGGTACCGGGATATTGACATGGCGTTCAAGGGCGACTATCAGATGTTCCGGGACGCCATTGACAGCCTGTACATCGGGTTTCCGCTGGCTGTAATCGGCATCTTTATTATCGTGGCGACCGTGTTTCGCTCTTACGTGCAACCCCTCGTCATTTTGGTTACCGTCCCGTTTGGCGTCAGCGGGGCGGTGTTCGGCCACATGCTCTTGAGATACGACATCACCATGATGAGCGTTTTCGGATTGGTCGCTCTTGCAGGCGTGGTGGTTAATGACGCCATTGTCCTCATTGAATGCATCAACAACTATGTCGCGGACGGCGAATCTTTTTATGAAGCGGTGCGACGCGGGGGCGCCCGGCGGTTCCGCGCCATTTTCCTGACTACGATTACAACCGTCGGCGGACTGGCCCCCATGATCGCGGAACAGGACCGCACGGCAAAGCCGCTGATACCCATGGCCATTGCCATCGCCGCCGGCATTATATTCGCCACACTGCTTACATTGTTCCTGGTGCCCGCGCTGATGTGCATACTGAACGACTTGAGGCGCCTTGTTCATTTCCTTCTTACAGGCGTGCTGCCTTCACCCGAGGAGGTCGAGCCGGCGCGGTTGCGCAAAATTGATCCCGACGCCTGAGGCGTATCTGGTATACTTGAAAAAAAGAAGCGGCGGCGCATCCGGAAAGCGGCTGATACGTTGCAAGCGCGGCTCTCTGGATTACCGTTTTCGCGGGAATGACGGACGCTTGCCGTTATTAAGGCATATTGCGTAATCTGACGGATGGTTACGCCCAGAAAAGGACGCTTTATGGACAACAAGGAATCCGTGACTGGAAGGCGGGCGCGGGCGGACGGAGACAGTCGCCGGGGCGAAAAACTGGGCTGGACGGGCGGTTTCGCCGGCGGATTCCTCTGGATTCTGCCGCTGGGATGTGTGCGCTTGGCGCAGGGACACTACGGCGAAGGCGTTGTTACGCTCGGTTTGTTTGTCTTTGCCATGACCCTGGTTATTGCGCTGGCACCCTGGCGACACCCCGCAACCCCCTATTATGTGTTGTTGCTCCCTGTTTATGCCGTGTTTTTCGTTGGGGTGGCGTGGGCAGTCCACATGTACGGCGGGCTTGAAGCGGCGGGACTGAAGATATGGAATCTGTCCTGGGCGCTCCCCTGTCTCTCGCCGCTCTTTTTGTTGTGGAACAGACGATGGCGGAATGAAGAAAAAAAAGACGCCTAACACATGGTTGTCGGCCTGTGGATTGAACAAAAATCGTATGGGAGTCACAAGATGAAAAACGACCGGTTCCTGATGTTAATGTTGGCTGTGGCGGCGCTTTTTGTTGTCGGCTGCAAAGAAGACGCGTTCTATCCGGTTGTTGACCGCGAGGAAAAAATACCGGAAGACATTGTCAAACGCGGGCCGGAAACAGACCCCAACCCGCCCATAATGCACTCTCAGGAATATGAAGCGCCCGCGCCCCTGCCATATCCCGTCAACACCGCGGGCGCAGAAGATTCGCCGTTCATCCTGCCCGACGGCAACACGCTGTACTTCTTTTTTACCCCGGATATGCGCGTGCCCCCTGAGGAGCAACTGCTCGATGAGGTGACCGGCGTATGGGTGTCGCACAGGGAAAACGGCGCATGGCGCGACCCGGCGCGGGTCTGGTTGCAGGAACCCGGCAAACTCGCGCTCGACGGCGCCGTATGCGTCCAGGGCGACGAAATGTGGTTCGCCTCGGCGCGTGAAGGATACGCGGGCGTCAATATGTTTACGGCGACATGGACAGACGGCAAGTGGCGCAACTGGACGTATGCGGGCGACCGCTTGATGCGCGAGATTCGGATAGGCGAAGTGCATATACACGACAATGACCTCTACTTTCATTCCGACCGCGCCGACGGCATGGGCAACTATGATATATGGGTGACGACCCGCGCGGAGAGCGACTGGTCGGACCCCATAAACATTGCCGCCGTAAACACGCCCGATATGGACGGGTTCCCATTCATTTCCTCAGACGGAAGTGAAATGTGGTTTACGCGGGTCTATCAAGGAACCCCCGCCGTTTTCCGTTCCCTGTGGATGGGCGGCAACTGGAGCGAACCCGAGATCATCGTGTCCCGGTTCGCCGGCGAACCGACCCTTGACGATGCGGGCAACCTCTATTTTGTGCATCATTATTATGAAAACGGCGTGGGTATTGAGGCGGACATTTACGCGGCATATCGCAAATGAGTTCAGACAGATTTGAGTTGCGCACATTGTGACAAGGAAAACATGATGAAAGAAGACAAGCGACAGGGATTCACGCTTATTAACTGTTGGTGGTAATCGCCATTATAGGCATATTGGCGGCGATACTGCTTCCCGCGCTGGCGCGCGCGAGTGAGGCGGCGCGTCGCTCGAGCTGCCAGAACAACCTGAAGCAAATGGGCGTCATTTACAAGATGTACGCCAACGAAGCGCCCGGCGAAAAGTTCCCGCGCGTCCAGATGCGCGACTACCCCAATACAAATATTAAGCCGCAGTTTTCGCTTGCGCCGGATATTATGTCCATCTACCCCGAATACATGACGGACGCGGCGGTGCTGGTCTGTCCGTCCGACGTGCATAACCAGGTTTTTTACAAGGGCGACTGTTTGTTCAGCAGCCCGAGCGGCAAGGAAATGAAAGCCAAATACCCGGAGATCGGCGCGTATGTGTACTGGCCGTTCGAACAGGCGGCGCACAGCTATCTGTATTTCGGATGGGTGTACGACAAGTTTGAAGACCACGAAGAGGACCCGGACATATCCGGCGTTGCGGACTTGATGGGCGTTGAATTGGAGCCGGGCACCACCGCGCCCAAGCAGATATTCGACCATTGGCTGCCGAAGCTCATGGCGTGGTACGTAACCGGACCAATGACCTATGAAGCCGTCGAGCCGGATGCGGACGGCGAGGTGTCGGAAAACTTTGGCAACGGCTCGGGCAACATTGTCTACCGCCTGCGGGAAGGCGTTGAACGCTTCATGATTACGGACATCAACAACCCGGGCGCCTCGGCGCAGGGGCAGAGCAATTGCGTAGCGACGACGCGGCGCCCTGGCAAACGGTTAGCGTCTATTACGGCGGCAAACGCCGCAAACTGCGCGTCAAAAAACTCGAAACCCGAAAAGTAAACACCCCCGTTTACTTTTAACCACCACCCATTTTCATCACTTCCCCCTTTGATTGCAACCCCAAATACCGCCGGCAACGCAAAACCCGCTGGCAATAGTATAGAGAACAAAACACACAAAGGAGAAGTGTCATGCAACTCAAACAAGCAGAGTGGTACGAACCCTGGATGACCGACGAAGAAAAACGAATCATGAAAAAGCAGATGGCCGCCATGCGCAGACTCTTCAAAAATGCCAACCTACCGGAATCCCCCCTGATATCCATGCGCGCCATTGACATCGGAATTCAACACCTCTTGGCGCGCCGTCTCGAAAAAGCCCTCGCGCCAACCGAAACAAAAATGGCGACTCCCAACGCAACAGCGCCGCCTGTACCCACTTTTGCATTGGCGCCACTCGTCGAACAGATAGGAAAAACACGCGAACGCCTGCGAAAGGCCATGCGCGAACTGGAGGACGTATGCGCGCGGCTCGGCGCACCCGTCGAAATCGGACTCGCAGATCAAATGCTCCCTATCGTATGCAAAACACGCGATTTACTGAACGACATCCCCTTCAAAAATAACCAAATCACAATAGATTGCGGCAGCCAATAGGACAAGACCCCATATAATGTGGTTTTGCCCGAAGTCGCCGCAAAAAAAAAGTAAAAAAAACGTCCAAAAAATGCAAAAAAGATCAAAAAAGATCAAAAAAGATGAAAAAAATGACCCGCGAAAAGTCAAAAAAAACCGCTGCACGCTGGCGC
>DSBB01000015.1 GCA_011046175.1 Candidatus Hydrogenedentota bacterium
GCCAAAAACCTGCGGCCCGCGCATGACGGCAACACGACCCACCTGGGAACGCCGCCCCTTTACAAACCGCCAGTCCATCGGCAGCGTCAACGTCACCACATCATTTTTATTCCAAACACGTTTAATGACAAACAATCCGTTTGCAACACCGACCGATTCGGCCGCCGCGCCGTTGATAGTGATCAGCGGCTGGTTGCACCAGCGCGGCATCCGAAGCGCCACAGTAAACGTCTTTGCTTTTTCTGGACTGACCGCCAGCGTTACATCGCCGGAAGAGGGATATTCCGTGTCCATATCAAGATGGAGGCGTGTGCCGTCAGCCAAGGTAATTTCTGCGGCGTAGGCCGTGTATAAATTCACAACCACACCGGTATCCGTCTGGTACAATACGTAAGCAGGCAAATCCGCCACGCCGCGACGGTAGTTGTTGGGACAGCAATAGGTATCGCCGTCGTAATATCGGCGCGGCGCTTCAAAGCCGGTATAATAACGAAGCCGTCGCCCATCGGGCGATTGCGCGGCAAAAAGCGTATTGTAAATTATGCGCTCCATAAGGTCGCCGAAAATCGGGGCGCCTGTCTGTCGGAATAATTCATCACAAAAGCGAAGCAGGTAAACTGTGGCGCAGGTTTCAGCAAGATTATTCATGCCCGCCTGTGTGTTTTGCCAACATTCATGGTCGCCGCAACCGCCCGAAATGGTCAAGCCGTTTTCTTCCAGCATAAACTCGAGCGCATCCTCGCTCGCAGTGCGAAGTTCAGGACGCTTCCCCGTCGGGTCCAGCCACAACTGAATCAAACATTTGTCAATGTACGCATAAACATGGCCGTCAATAGGCCAGTGCCGACCGCAGACAATGGGCTTGCGCCACTGTTCCATGTCCAGAATGTCCAGCACAAACTGCCTGTATTTGTTGTCGCCGGTAAGTTTGTGTAATGCAAGCATCGCGTCGGCCAAACCCGTAACGGGCATGTCCGGATTCAAGTCGCCCTCAAAACACTCCGGCGGCGGGGTGTCCGTCAGGCGTTCCAGAAGATAATCGCCCAGATTTCGCGCCGCCGCAAGCGATGTTTCTCGCTGAAACAAGTCGCCGTCATTGGCAAGTCCGAGAACGATATACGCCATTTCATGAACATCCCAAAGTTTCTTTATCCGCGCCGCAGGACGCATCAGCCCGATGTACCCGTCAGATTCCTGCGTGGCAATAAGCGTGTCGGCAATGTGATTTTTAAGCGTAACCAGTTCAAGGTCGTTGGTATGATGGGCCAACCGCACCGCTCCATCAAGAAACATGCCCGTACCCACAAACCCGCTCGTCTGATTACGCAGCTTGAACGGCGCCAGAAAGTCTTTTTCAATATCCACGGCAAGAAGATTGTTATTTACGGTAACATCTATGCGACGTCCTATCTCGCCGCCCAGCCGTATGTTCCTCGGATCAATCTTGGTCATCTCCTGTGCAAAGCCCATACGGCCCAACAACAGAAGCGCCGTAAACACACATACCCATTTCATAATTTGTTCTCCTCATTTACTGCGCGCCCGGCTCAGACGCAAACCATCGCCGGGGATCAAACATGCGGCATGGGTTCTGGCCGCGACACAGCCACTGATACATCAGGATAATCGTCGCCACAGAAACGGAATAAACCACTTCAACCCAAACCCGCAGCCGGAAAGTCGCCTCGGGAAACATGGTGTTAATATGCCAGGGAAAGTTCCAAACCGGCCAGAAATACATGTGATGCGTCGCGTCCGCTTCGGAATAGTAAAATGTAAATGCGTCCAACAGCAAATGCGTCATGCCGCCGAATGCCGCCAGTACGAAAAGTCGCCTGAAAGAAAGAGGCGCAGGACGCTTGAACAGTGTCAACGCCAACATCGTAATCGCAGCCAGCACAAGGCTCATGACGACAACCCCCGCAATCGTATGCGTCCAGACGCCGTGGGAAAAAAAGGGGGATATGCTGCGCAATCGCGAATCCAAGTCCGGCGAATACGCCGCCACCGACATATACAGCACCTCAAAACGATGCTCACCATACCCCAACGCGCGTCCCGCAAGATACCCCGTACAGAAATGGACAGGACTGTTCATGGGCTGGTTTTCAAAAGGTGTTGTTCAGGCATCCCAGGTTTCCGACTTTTTGCAGGCATTCGCCCGCAAAGAGTAGAACTCACCCCTATCAAAAGGGCGCGAAACAATTGGTATATGGTCGGGGCGGAGAGATTTGAACTCTCGGCCTCCTGCTCCCAAAGCAGGCGCGCTAACCGGGCTGCGCTACGCCCCGAAAATGTGTCGTATTCTACCATTGTCAGACGGAAACCGGCAACAATATTGACCTGGATACCGCGGTATTCGGAAAACAAGCGATACGGCTAAAGCGTTAGTGTTACAAAAGTAATATCGCAATCAAGCCCCTGCTCGTTCGCCGCGGCACGCAAGTAGTCGAGTTTATAGACGGCAATCAGGTTGTTGTCCGCGTAGATTTTATGAAGGAAATCCACAATCTCCTGCGTTGAAACACCCTTCAACCGCAACTGTACCATGGGCTGTTTAGGCGAAGCGTTTCGCGGACGGTATTGCTCCAATTGCGCGCGCCCCCGCAAATCGGTGGCCGTCAGCAAATTATCCACATGGGTAAAAAGCGAGAAATCAGGACGCCTCTTTTCCAGTATCTCCATGAGCGCCTTCTGCTTTTGCAACCGCTCTTCCTCGTCAAGTCGAAACAACAACTGCATTTCGAGTTCCTGTTTCAGCGACGCCAGTTCCTTTTGAGATTCGATATAACCTTTGCGAGGCCCGAGCGGAACATATATTGCCAGCGCCATCACCAGGACGGTGGCAAGCAATCCAAGGGCAAGCGCGATTTTTTCGCGGATGTCAAGATTGAGCGTCACTTAATTCCTCCTGAGTTCTGAAAGCGCGCACCCGAAACGTAGTACGCTCGCCCTGCAAACGAATATTGGTTTCATCCGCCAACGCGAACATGTCGGATTTTTTTAGTTCCTCAAAAGCGGCCTCGAAGTCGGCGGCGCTGGATGTCGAGCCGGCGATATCTATCCACGCGCTGCGCGCTCCCGGCTGCGCAACGCGTATTTCCGTTATCGTAACTTTGTCTTCCGGCATGCGTTGCGCGATTTCTTGCAGCACATCAAGCAGAGGCGGATCGCTGAACACGGCAAATTCAACGTCATTTCCGAGACCTTCAGCCGCCATGAGTTCGATTTCTTCTTCAATCATGGCTATCTCGTTGCGCGTCTGTTCAATTACGGCCTCATTTCGCAGACGGCCCTCATGATAATACCAGGCGCATCCGAGCAAGAATAACAACGCAAGACATGCGGAAAACATAAGATGCGCCACCACGCTCCGGGCCACGCCGTTTATTTGCTGGTTTTCTCGCATTAGATTGAATGCCATGCCGCCGCCCGCAGCGCTGTAGCCAACGCCTATGGCCGCCTCCCAACGGTTGCATCCGCCGGTTTCATTCGCGCGGGTCAAGGCGGCTTCCGCGCCTTTCAGCAAGCGAATAACATTAATCGTATCAACTGCGCATCCCGTAATCTCCTCGAAGACCTGCATTTCATCAGCGCGCATCTCCAGTCCCGTGATGGACAAGGTTGAAATGTCGCCGCCGCCATGCCATTTGGCCATAAATGCGCGCAGGGTGTTCTGCACCTCTTGGGCAACAGCGACCGGATTTTGCGTTATTTGGTCAACGCCGGACTGAAGATGACGAAAATAGGCGAGAGCATTGTTAAACATGACCGCCAGCACGGCCCCTTTTTCCCGCACATGCAAGACCGCGCGCAAACCGCGTGAATTCTTTTGCGTTGCCTGCCACAACGCCGTCAATCCGGCGGCGTCCACAGCGGCAAGTTCCGGTTCAACGCCCGCCGCCTCAAGTATGGCAAGCTGCTCTTCCAAATGTTTGCGACGCGCGCCGACGGCCAGAACTTCAGTATTGCCGTCAATTTCCGCAATGGTAATGTGGTCAAGCAATAATTCTTCGAGCGGAAACGCCAAATGCGGTTCGATTTCAAAGGGTACTGCCTTGGCCACCCGGTTCACGCCTTTGAATGGAATCGTGAGCGAACGCACAATGGTAAAGGCGCTGGGCACGCAGAGCACATAGGTAGCCGGATGCACACGCAACGCGTCCAGCGCCTCGTCAAGCGCATGCACCATCGCAGTAAATCGGTCGTCTTCCGCTTCATACACGGCTGTGCGCGCCTGCACTTCAAGCACACGCGGAAGTTTGCCTCCTGTTTTTATCACAGTGACGCGCACCTCGTTTCCCGCGAATTCGATGGCGCCTATTTTGGCGGTTACAATCATGTCTTTCACTTCCAATTGGTTTCGGCTGGTTATGCGCCGTTCCACCCACGCCTAAAAAGGCATCAAGCCTTTAC
>DSBB01000192.1 GCA_011046175.1 Candidatus Hydrogenedentota bacterium
GCCTATGTGTTCGGCTCACAAGTAGAGGGGCGCGCGGACGCATGGAGCGATATTGATGTCGCCGTATTTCTTGATGGCGCGGAATCTTGGGATATGCAGAGACGCGCTCAGACCATGTTCCAAGTGCAGAAGGGCGCGGGGTTGGATGTTGAAGCGCATCTTTTCCCGTCCTCAATGCTTGTTCATCCCGAACCCGCCAGTTTTGCCGCTTATGTGATCAAGCACGGCGTGCCGCTGTCGCTGGAACATGACGCGGCGTGAGACGCGGCGTTCTTGCTGTTACCCGCCGTTCAAACGTTTTTCCCAGTCGTAGCCGCGCGCGGTGACAACAGACTCGATGCGCTGGATGCGCCGTTCGAGCTGGTCGTGGGCGCGTTTCACCCGCAGCAGCGCCATTTCTCTTGATGCAGTGTAAGAGTTGTAAAACTCTGCGTCGGCGTCGTTGTCGAGGGGCAGCACCGGTTCCACGCGCATAAGCAGCGCAGCGAGCAGGTAGCCCCCAACCATGGGCCAGACCCCGGTAAAAAGCGCTATGAACACAAAGGCAAGCCGCACGCCCGTCACGGAAAAATCGAAATAATCGGCGAGCCCGCGGCACACGCCCAGAAACATGCCGCGACGGCTGCGGTACGGTCCCGGTCGCGTCATCAGCCCGTGATGCGGATACTCTTGTCGGCGTCTGTGATGATGCATTATTGCCGCCCTCCCGCGTCCTTGTCGAAGAGCAGCGTTTCCAACGCCTCGACCCGCTCCTCCATGCGCGTCAGCCCGCGGTGGATTTCCTGGAGCATGCGCGCTTCCTCCACGCTTGCCGAACGTGTTGTGCCCGCGCCGACCAGTTTCACAATGGTCCAGCAGATGATCGCCAGGCCGACAAGCGCCGTGCCGAATACGACCAGTACGGTAATTAACGCAAGGATATCCATTGTTGCTTCCTTTCGACTCAGTGTGGTTGCGGGTTACCGGTTTTCGCGCAGGCGCGCATCCCACTCGGCCATGTCCCTGTCCATGGCGGTTTGCAGCCGATGCAAACGCTCATCGAGCGTACCGGCGGCGCGACGGCACGCGCGCACGGTTTCCGCTATGGCGGGACGCCAGTCGGACACGCGTACGCCCGGCTCCCGCTTCAACAACAGCGCCGCCAGCAGATACGCCGCGCCCACCGGCCAGAATCCTGTCAGGACACAGGCGACGAACACAACCACGCGCGTCCAGAATACCGAAATGTCCAGGTATTCCGCAACACCCCGGCACACGCCGAAAAGAAGACTGCGGCGGCTACGGTACAGCCCGCGTTTTTCACTGGTATAATTCATAACAGATTCTCCCTGATGTAGAAGAGGCATCCTTGCCTCTTCATCTTAACGCGGCAGGATGCCGCATCTATTTTTATTGCCGCATTTCCGGGGCGCATCCCTGTTTCTTCGCCAGCAGCGCCGCCAGTTCCTTTTCTATCTCATCGTCTTTTTCCAGCGCGGCGAACTCCTCGTCAAGGGTGGGCTTGCGCGCCTTGTTGACAAGTTCCGCTTCCGCTTCCATTCGATCAATGCGCTGCTCGAAGATGTCGAACCGGCGCATGGCGTCCGCCGCGTCGTACCGGCGGATGCCGGTTTGGGCGCGCTTTTTGTCCACGGCATGGCGATGGCGTTGTATCAACACGCGTTGCTTCTCGCGGGCGTTTGCCAATTTTTCCTCCAGTTGCTGAATATCATCCTTGTATTGCGCAACCACGGCGCGTACGTCTTCCAGTTCGTTTTCGAGGGTTTCCGCCCGTTCGATGTGACGCCGCTTTTCCAGCAGCGCCTCGCGCGCCAGGTCGGGGCGGTTCTTCTCGACCGCCAGCTCCGCCTTGTCGCCCCAGGCTTTGCCCAAATTTAACGCTGCCGCCATTTCCCGCTGAATACGCTTTTCCGTTGCCATTGCCCCGGCGCAGTTGGCTTTGATGTCCACCAGCGTGTCTTCCATTTCCTGAATCATCATCTTCACCATCTTCTCCGGGTCTTCCGCCTTGTCCAGCATGGCGTTGATGTTGGAACTGATGATGTCGCTCATCCGTGTGAATATGCTCATGGGAAACTCCTTTATGGCGTCGCGCTGCGACCGCCGGTTAAACTGTTTTGTTGACTGTGTAATGCAAAGGCCGTGCCAAAACGAGTGGGGCTTCTAACATGGTGCATTTATTAGGGTTGTATGTATTCAGGTTGTAGTGCGTTTATTGTGGGGTGGTAGTATTTGCTAATTGTTAGGCTATAATGCTAATATCTGGTTGTTTTTATGTAGGATAGGTAAGATGTGTAGGATAGTTAGGACGGGCGATACACTATCCCAAGACCCTAAACCCTAAACCCGAATGAACGCTTCGCTACCTAACATAGACGCGCTCGGCGAGTCCGAGTCGTGGCTGGATTTCCAGGAGCGGCTGTCCCGCTCGGCGGCGGTGGACCGTCCCGTGTTGCTTATTGGCGAGCGCGGTTCCGGCAAGGAACTGGCGGCGCGGCGGCTGCACTACCTGTCAGCGCGGTGGAGCGAGCCGCTTGTGGCGCTGAACTGCGCGGCACTCGCGTCCACGCTCATCGAATCGGAACTGTTCGGCTACGAGCCGGGCGCGTTCACCGGCGCGGGGGCGCGTCGGCGCGGACGCTTCGAGTCGGCGGAAGGAGGCACGCTTTTCTTGGATGAACTGGGCAACATCCCGGTGGAAGTGCAGGAGAAGATACTGCGCGTTGTCGAGTACGGCGTGTTCGAGCGGGTGGGCGGTTCCGAGGCGGTGCAGGTGGACGTGCGCATCATCGGCGCCACCAACACCGACCTGCCCGCGCGGGCGGCGGCGGGACGGTTCATGAGCGACCTGCTCGACCGGCTCTCGTTCGAGGTGTTGTACCTGCCGCCGTTGCGCGCGCGGCAGGGCGACGTGTCGCTGCTGGCGAACCATTTCGCGGCGCGCATGGCGGCGGAACTGGGCAGACGGGACATCCCCCGGTTCACGGACGCTGCGCAGGCGCAGCTCGAGGCCCATCCCTGGCCGGGCAACGTGCGCGAACTGAAGAATGTGGTGGAACGCGCCGTGTATCGCGCCAAAGGCGCGGTCATTTCGGAACTCTGCTTTGACCCCTTTGTGTGTCCTTATCCTGCGCTGTCGGAGACCGCATCCGCACCCGCCGACGCCCCGGCAGCTCCATCTGATACGCCCGACACCGCGCCGCCCGCCGATTTCCGCGCCGCCGTGGAAAACTACGAGGCGCGGCTTGTCCGGCAGGCCCTTCACGCCGCCCAATACAACCAGCGCAAAGCCGCCCAAAAACTCGGCCTCACCTACCACCAGTTCCGCGGCCTGTATCGTAAGTACAGTGAACATCTGAATCCGTGAAATGATGCGCGCGCCGTGGACATTGAGTTTGTGAATCATCCCGACAAGCCGCTATACTGAACACAGGGCTGACATATTCTTATGTTCCGGATTACATCATAGGAGTAGAAGAGACTCGTGGCACGTAGGAGAAATCGTAATAAAGGGGCGACGCGGAAAATTAGAAAGAGCGAGGGGAGATTGTTGCGGCGTCTTAGCGAAAAGATGTTAGATGCGGATGGGCTCGTCGTCAAACGCGATTCAGGGGGCGGTAAAATGTCAGAGATTTTGTTGGACTTTGTAGACCCTTTTATTGCCGACTGTGAAGACATCGAAATATGCCGTAACATTATTCGTCTTGCCGTCATGGTTTGGAACACGTCATTGCTGCCCCAGGAAAAAGGGAAGGAAGCGCTGGAAAAGATGGTCGCATCTTTTGATAAAGAGGCGCAAGTCGAGGGCTGTATGATCATTTACCAAATGTTAAACAGAAAGATGCGTTTCTTTTCTCATTGTAACCGGTGTATTTTTGATTTCGATCTTATTGACAAAGGGTCCGATTGGCATTTGAACGTGGTATCTTCATTAACGACTGATTCACCATAGGGAGCGCAGCAAGGACATAAACGTTCCGCATTCCGGCGTGAACGCCAAAGCGACGGGAAAGGAGAGTCCATGAAGGCTACGATTGTGTTTTTACTGTTTGTATGCATGTTTGCAGTTTGCGCTGCGGACGCGGGGGAGCCTCCCGCCGAGTGGCGTGTGTATATCGGCACGTACACCGGCGGGCGGAGCGAAGGGATTTACCGGCTTCGGCTGGATGCGGAGACCGGACGCATCGAGAGTCTTGGACTTGCGGGGGCGGCGGAAAACCCGTCTTTTCTTGCGCTGCATCCGCACAAGAACATTCTGTACAGTGTGGGACAGGGAACGGACGCTTCGGGCGCGCGCAGAGGTCTGGCGAACGCCTTTGTCATTGATCCGGAACAGGGCGTGCTTACGCTGCTGAACCGCGAATCCACGGTGGGCGCGGGACCCTGTCACATTACGGTTGAC
>DSBB01000338.1 GCA_011046175.1 Candidatus Hydrogenedentota bacterium
GGTTGGACGCCCGCACTATGCGGGCGCTCAACCAAGGAGGATACACAAAGACCAGCGATTAAAGATAGGACGGATACACGCAGGACCCTCGATAAACCCACGGCGATAGCCGTTTAGTCCAACATCTGAAAGTTGAGGTGTCCCATGAACTCGTTGGGCACGAAAGCAGGGATGCCGTGTCCTTCGAGGATATTTTTGAAAAACAGCGCCTCACTTGGCGAAAAGAACCGGGCCACTGTTATCCAACTGTAACGGGCATCGCTCATGGCGTCTCCTTGTGTGCGACAGGGTTTTCATCAAGAAAATAGGGTTCGTGAATCTCCAGCGTAATACGTTGCCCCTGAACATCGGCGCTCACGGCGGCGTCCGTTTCCACTGCGGTAATGCGTCCCTGCCGGTGTTGCGCGATAAAACCGCAGGGTTCCGACAGTATTATATCGTCTTTTCCGTCGCCGTTGACATCCATGCGGTCGCCGTAGCCGCCGGCGGCTGTGCGCCCGGCATACAAGGCGCCTTCCACCCGCCCGAGCACAGAAGAGAAGCCTTGTTCGGTAAGCCGGAAGCTGTCGCGCACTTCTCGCGCAGTCGGTTCATCGGCGTTGCGGGGATAAATGAAAGTGCGCGCCACACCGCCGCGCGCGGTCTGCCGCGCGGGCAGGAGATACCCGTAGGAACTGAGAATCGCGGCGTCCGCGACCTCGATGACGCCGTCCCCATCCACGGCGATGAAGTTCTGTTGATCGCCGTCGCCCACGTCCACGGGATAGGTCACGGACGCAATACCGTCGGCAACGGCGATGTCGAGTTCGCGTCCGTCGTTTTGCAACAGCGGCAGGGCAAGACCGAATTCGCTGGCGTCCGGAGAACGCAGTTCCGACAAGACCCCGTCCGGCGTGATGGTCAGTTCCTGATAGAAAACAGGGGCGCTGACGCCGGTTTCCTGGTGATAGACGACGGTGCAGCGCACCAGCATCGGATGCACGAAGCCCACATCAAGCGTTCCGCGGAAATTTGCTGCGTGATCGGCAAGATGCGTCCAGCGCCGCCCCTGGCGCCACACGGGCGCGCACGTGACGCCGCCGCGCGCCTCGCGGCTGTACACGCCGTCGGAGGGGCCGAGGCGGCTGTCCCATCCAACGCGGCTGAGGCGAACAATGCCCGGCGGGGTCCAGAATACGCCGTATTTGGGCACGACATCGCCGCGCAGGTTTATGAACACCTGCATGCCTCCCGCGTTGGCGGCGACGCTGCCAAACGCGGCGTCCATGACCGCCACGTAACCTCCGATTTCCGCCGGCGCGGGCGCCTCATCGAGCTCCGTCCGCCGCACCAGCCATGCCTCGGCAAGATGCAGCATGCCCGCGCCGCAGTAGTTGGTCCAATTGCTGGCGGGCTGGTAGCCCACACGCTTGTCAATGGGAAAATGGTTCTTGGTAATCGAGTATGTTCCTTCGTAGAGCGCGTCTTCGCGTCGCCACCGCCCGATACTTTTGAAACCGAGCATGGCGGCGCGCCGATATTGTCCCGCCGCTGCGAGGTCGCCCGCCGCAGCCTTCCGTTCCGCCATAATCTCGAAACCCAATTGATACAGCACGTCATTGAACACATGGTTGTCCGTGCGCCCGTTGGGCGGACACTGTCCCGTGGGGTCCTGCAACAGCAGGCTGGTCGCCGTGCCGCGTTCCGCATGAAACCTTATCTCGTCCGCGGAAGCGCCGTCATAGCCGGCCTGAACCAACCCCAGCAAATTGATCCTTCCCACCGCCTCGACGGCGTGCGACTGTGGCGCGCTGCTCCAGTCCTGATAGAGGCTCCACCTGTCCAGCGCCATGCGCGCGCGCTGTGTGCGGTTGCGCCAGCCGTCCTCGATAAAGGCCCTCGCGTCGGCCTGCTGCGTCAATGCCGCTTCCGCCCGCAGCCACTCGCCGCGCATTGCGTAAGCGCGCCAGTTGTTGATTTTAACATCCACCCCCTCGATAATGCGCGTCACCGGCTGCTGTAATCGCCGTTGCCACAAGTTGAATTCGCTTTCCGAGACATGACCTTTGTAGAATTCAAGCGCTCCGGCCAGCGACGCCAGATAGAACTCGCCGTGCTGATCGGGGATTGCCGCATTGCCCTTTTCCACAGACAGCGTGGCGTGTTCCATGGCGGCGACGCCCTGGGGCAGCAAATCCATCGCCCTTTGCGCATGAACCAGCGCGCCCGCCGTAAACGCGAAGTAAGGCGTTGAATACTGGTGTTCCACGCCGAGAATGGGATCAATGATAGCGCCGTGTTCATTCTGATAAAGGGCAACGTGGCGGCACAACCGCTCCGCCGCTTCGAGATACGCGTCGCGGTCAATTCGCAGCGGCGTCCAAGGCCGCGCGGTAAGGTGATATTCCGGTAACGGCGGCGCTGGCGACGCGTCGGCGGCCACCGCCGAAAGCGGTAGAACAACAAGCAAAAAAGAAGTTAACATCATGTTCTCCATAATTTTTTCAGCGCTATGCCGGCGCTTCGTTTTCAAGATGCCTGCGGTACAAGTCGAAGAAGGTGTGGGGGTCGCAAAATTC
This sequence comes from Candidatus Hydrogenedentota bacterium, assembly GCA_011046175.1. Classification (GTDB taxonomy): domain Bacteria; phylum Hydrogenedentota; class Hydrogenedentia; order Hydrogenedentales; family CAITNO01; genus SLFT01. Next base: position 2,559 of record DSBB01000338.1, read on the forward strand.
CCAGTTGTGTTCCGGGTAGCGCCCGTTCAAGGTCGCGATCATATCCTTCAGCGTTGTCGGCGTTTGCAGTATCCAGCGGAATACGAGGAATTGGGGCTTGTCGGGTTTGGCAAACAGCGCCATTTGCGCCGCGCCCTTTTTCAGGTTGTTGCCCTCGGGATAGATATCCGCGCTATGACGGATAAAGGGCGTTCCGTTTACCAGCGGCTTCTCGAAGCCCAACTGCATGCCCACGCCTTTTGGTGAAAACCGCGCGTACGCTTCCTGTACGCGCAATGGCATGTCGCCGTGAAAGCCGTTGATGACGAATCCGGTGATGTCGTAATCGAATTTGTCGTAGTAGCGTTGATTGTGTTCCACCCACAAGTCGAGCGCCTCGGGCAGGCCGCTTCCGAGTCGGTCGCCAATGAGCAGGTTCGGGTTCAGGTATCCGGCGCCGGAATCGCCGCCAATGAACCAGTCATTGGGCGACGCTGTCGCGTAGATGTGGTCGAAGACATAGGGCACGCGGTCCGACAGGTTCGGGTTGAACGCCCAGGCGATGGGGATTTCGCCACGGGCGGGGTCGTCCCAGACGCGCGGAATGTTGCGGGACAGCCATGCGCCCGAATCGTAGTCGCCCATGTAGACAAGCGCGTAGGTCTTGTTTTCGAGGGGCCGCTGCGCGGGCCGTTCGCGCTGTTTGTAGCGCTCGCGCAGGGGATAATGGCGGTATGCCGACGCGTTCGGCAGGCACGCCAGCCCCAGCGCGTCAGCATCGAGGATCATGTTGTGCGCGCTGAACTCGGCAATGTACTGCCACTCTGTATGCACCGGATGTCGCGCGCCGCCCGCGGGGCCGTGTTCGGTGTACTTCAGGTTCCACGAGACGAATCCGCCGACAGTGGTAAAAGAGTTGCCCCCATTGCGTTCATACTGGGATTTCAGAATTTGCATCAACGTGTCATGGTCGGCGCCCAGCGGCTGGTTCGGGTCGTCCACCGGCTTCTCATCCGGCCACACCAGCAGATCAAAGAAAAAGGCGCTGTGGGCAATGTAGTAATCGTGATTTGCCAGTTTTGTGTTGGGCAGATCATCGTAATGAAAGCCGGGCGCGCCGGGGCGCTGCGTGTAGCCGTCAATGAAAAACGCCATAAGCGAAGGATGGCATTTGCCCGGGTCAAGATATTCACGCTTCGCCCATAGATAAGCGTCGCATTTGGCGCTCCCCGATTCGCCGCCGTCAAACATGCCGACCAGCGACCGCTTAACCTCGACTTCAACCCCGGCGTTGTGCAGGCGCTCAAGCAGCGGACTGTCCGCGCGTATGGGCAGCAGGTCTTCCACGCCGCAGATGGTGGACGCCACATTGGCGGTGGCGGGCACGGCGGGGTCCCACACGACCCAGCCCGCCACATCATCACGAAAGGCATTCACCACGCCGGCCAGGGAATGCTCCTTTTTAACTTCGGCAACGCGCCGCCACCGTTTACTGATTTTTTCATACCAGTAATCGTCAATGTTGACCACGCCCGACGCGCTCTCGCCCTCGAGAAACCGAATAATTAACCGCGGGGCGTTGCGGTTGACCAAGCCTTGCAGCGCCGAGGTCAGTTTCAGCGCGTCGTAATGCAACACGGTATCCTCCGGGGCGGCTGCGATCCAGGCCGCCAGGTCAAAATACACGGGCGCGTCGTGGTCAGCGGCGGCGTCCACGACAACCGGCAAAAGACAGATAATCAGCAATAAGGCATACTTCATGGCGGAAAAAGCCCTTGCGCGGGCCTAAATCACCCGCTTTCTGTTGTTCAAAATCGCGTTTATAGAGTACAATAGAGATGTGCAGGGACGTGATGCAAC
>DSBB01000328.1 GCA_011046175.1 Candidatus Hydrogenedentota bacterium
ATCATCACAGCCATGCTTTTGCTCTCCAAATCTTCTTCAAGCGCGCGACGTACGGTACACCGTTCCGAAGACACTTGTTCATCATAAGGAACGCTCGGACTCTCTATTTGTTTTGGGTGAATCATTGCCCGGAATCGGAGAACGTTCCATTGCTTGAAGCGCCGTGAGACGCTCCTCCAGTTCATCAACCCGCCGTCTGAGACGTTGCATTTCTGCAAGCATCGGTACAATAACCTCATTGTAATTGACTGTTACGGGAATGTCTCTCGTAATAGTTTCCGTGGCGCTTGCGTCGGAGAGCGAACCTGGACCTAATCCCCGTTTGTAGCCGACGATTTCCGGGCAAACAGAAGCAACCTCCTCCGGCAAGAGACCGCATCGGTTCATCTCATGTTCCCGTCCCTGGTAGTTGTATATGACTGGACGAAGATCGTAGATGAATCCAGTATCTGCCGGCTCTGCATCCCGTATGTTTACCTTGATCTTTTCTGCATCCGCAATGATTTTGCTTGCCTCGGCAATATCCGGATTTTCTGTGTCGCCATTGCCGCCGAGCGTAATGCGATATAGCATGCCCTCCGAATCCACGCAGACCAAAGCATTCCCATCACCAGACAGGGAACCTATTTGCACTGCTCCCTCGAACAAGTTGTGACTTTCTCTGCCAGCCGAATAGAAGTTGTAATTCTTGCCCGGTGTTTTCAATGTTCCGTCCACATAAATGCCATAAAAGTTTTCCGCGCCGGGATACGAAGCCGCAACACTGAATCCATAAAAGTTTTCCACGTTTACCTGGGCTCCAGCATTGACCGGTATCAGGTCGGCCTTAAATCCATAGGCATTGATAATTTTTCCTGACCCGTGTGAATGTGGATTAATTCTTGATTTAACCCCGACCGCTTCTCCCACATTCTTGTTGGTGCTCCCTATCATCATTACTTCGCCGTAAAGCCCCCATGCTTCCCCCGGATCGCCAATGCCCACGGTGTGCACTGCACCATGAAAACCAGCGACTCTGCCAATACTATTGTTTCCAAAGTGAGAGACTGCGGAAGACCCCGCAAATACCCTGTATATGTCATTTTCGTTATCTTCCAGGATAATCGCCTTGTTTTGGAAGGGGATTGACCAGTTTGGATCAGGTTCCGGATTTTTAATAGAGGTAAAGAATAGATAAATTGGATCAAGTGTGATGCGAGTGACCGTGTTATCCGCACGGATTCTGGAGTCAAATGCATACTCTGATGCACCGCAAAAACGCAAACGGTTATTTTCTTGATCATAATGCAAATATTCATCTTTGGGAGGAGCCGAATGAGCCAGACAGCCAATGAACATAGCACAAACGCCAAGGTAAGAAGTGGGTATTTTTCTCATATTGCTGGACATCCTTACGTATTTATAGCCAATACACTGGGCTTTCTTTTCATTGTCCTGGTGGCTATGCTCATGCGGAGGCCTTGTTGGCGAGTTCGCCGAAGCGGTGCACGACGGCCAGCGCCGGGTCGAGCGGCACGGGGGCATGCTGTGTGCCGGGCGGGGTCGAAATCACCGGCGCAGGCCGGACGCTCTTGCCCTCGAATTGCGGCAGCCACCGCCGCTCCGCTTCGAGCATTGCGGCGGCAGCGCCCCCACGACGGTCGGGTGCAGCCCCATGCGGTCGGCGAAGACCGGCACCTCGACGCAGCAGCCGTTCGGCAGGTTGGCGATGTAGCCGTCGTTGCGGACGTTGCCCTGGAGTTTGAAGGTCTTGCCGGTTTCCAGCGATTCCAGGATGTAGGAACAGTATTCGACGCTGCGCTTGCTGAGCGCGGTCGGTTCCTCGGCCAAGAGGTCCTCGTTTTCCAACTGATCGGCGATCAGGCGGCACCACTTGTAGTACGCGCCGCTCTCGCCGCCGAAGGACGGCTCGTCGCAGTATGCCTCCAAGGCGCGTTTGCTGCTGCGGAACCACGGCAGGTATTCCGAGAGATGGCCGGTGCTTTCGGTCATGAAATACCCGAAATGGCGCATCGTCTCGATGCGCACCTTTTCGTTGATATAGTACTCCGGCTGTTCGCAGCGCTCCTTGAACAGCGGGTACAGGTCTTTGCCCGCGTGCTCGATGCGGAGGAACCACGCCATGTGGTTGATGCCCGCCGCGAGGAAGTCAATCCGGTCCTTCGGCACGCCGACATAGCCGGAGATGAGGTCCAGCGTGGTCTGCACGCCGTGACACAGCCCGACGAATTTCAGATCCGGCGCCGTGCCCAGCGCCCAGCAGACCGCCGCCATCGGATTCACGTAATTCAGCATGACGGCGTTCGGGCAGAGCCTGCGCATGTCGCGCGCAATTTCGATCATGACGGGGATGGTGCGCAGCGCGCGGAAGACGCCGCCCGGTCCCAGCGAATCGCCGATGCACTGGTCCACGCCGAACTTCAGCGGGATTTCATAGTCCGCCTGGAAAGCGTCCACGCCGCCGATCTGGAGCATCACGATCACGTAGTCCGCGTCGCGCAGCGCCTCCTCGCGGTCTGTCGTAATCGCCACCGACGCCTTCAGCCCGTTGTCCGCGATCACCTTGTCCGCGAACCGCTTCATCCGTTCCAGTTTTGGCATCGTCCGGCTCATCAGCCGGAATTCGCTGTCGCACAGCGACGGCGTCGCCAGAATGTCCATCATCAGCGTCTTGCAGAACACAATGCTGCCCGCGCCAATCATCGCGATTTTCGGCATCGTCCCATCCTCCCGCCGGACCGGCGAATGTTGCCCGCGCCCATAATGCGCTCGTAGCCCCCCGTTATAGCATGTTTTCTATAGTGTTGTCCTGCCCCCTCCGAGATGAAGAGAGCGGGTATGTTGTTCACGCTTCAGCGTGTCATTGCCCTGCCCCCTGGGAGATGTTCAACAATCTACCGCCTCCGCCTATGCAGTTATTGCAATATGACCAACCATATTATTATGCATATTTTGTTTTCAGGGAAGTTTTTTTCTCAAGTTGAAGAAACAAAATGAAGCGTTTACGCGAGCGTATATATTCGTTTCTGATTCTTTCTAGCCTGGCGCATTTATTAAGAAGAATAATTTTTTCCTCCGGCGGAAAGGCGATTTCCGACCCACAAAAATAGGCGATTTCGTCCACCCTGAAAATGCGCCCGAATATCAAATATCCTCTTTTGGCTGTCGCGCTCAGCCCAATGTCCCATACCCAGAAGTCTTCGCATGTTTCGAGGAGATTGTGCAGTAGCAGGCGTTTCTTTCGGGCATCCACTTCAACTATTTCATAAAGAGCGGTTGTCGAAGCGGCTGCCGCGTGCAATATTGCCTTCTCCACAGGGGAAATAGCGGGCAGGCTTTCCAAGTACAACTGCGCAATTGATTTGCCGTTTTTCTGAGGCTCATACAGAAGAAAACTGCACAAGCGATCCATTGCTTCTTCACTCTCGAAATTTATCGTACCGCCTTTGACGCGATATCCGAGTTCTCTGGCGGTGGCCAGGATCAAGTCTTTTCCTGCTTTGCCGGTCGGCAGGAAATCCATGAGTTTTGTATTCAGAGATTTATTCGCATTTCGAAGTTGCTGATATTTTTTTAAACTGTCCATAGACGAAACCTTTCCTGATTCTTCCGAACATGGCGCCCAAGACCGGGGCTTCGGGGACTATTATTGTGTTCTTTTTTGTGAAGATGCGAATCCGCGGACGGATTATGCCATCTCCATGGCGCGTGCGGGGCATTCGTCAATGCATGCGCCGCAGTCCAGGCATTTATCCTCGTTCATCACGGCGACGATGTCTTCGTTCAGGGTGATGGCATCGTTCGGGCATGCGTCAATGCACGCGGCGCATCCGGCGCACAGTTTCGCGTCAATCAGGACCGTCATGAGATATTGATCCTCGCATCAGGCTTCGGCGCGCGCGAAGCGTTCGACGCTGTCCAGCACGTTGACGCCGCGCGCCCTGAGGCATGCGATGGCCGCGTCGGCGTTGTCGAAGCGAAAGACCAGCAGCGCCTTGTCGCCGGTGCGGAAGGTGAAGGCATACATGTATTCGATATTGACGCGGGCGGTTTCCAGGAATTCCAGGATGGCGGCAAGACCGCCCGGGCGGTCTTCCACCTCGATGGCCGTCACCTCGGTGACATTGACCACGAAGCCGGCGTTCTCCAGCGCTTTTTGGGCGCGGGTCCAGTCGCGCACGATCAGGCGGAGGATGCCGTACTCGCGCGTGTCCGCGAGGGACAGGGTCAGCACGTTGATGCCGGCTTGGGCCAGCACCCGGGTCGCTTCGGTCAGTTTGCCGGGACTTGCCTTCACTGCGCTGAATGCTGTGCGGTAGGATTCCTGCGCGTCCGACGGCTCCAGCATCACCATGCCCGCCATGACCGCGTAGCGGCGGTTGTCCTGTTCGTTC
>DSBB01000489.1 GCA_011046175.1 Candidatus Hydrogenedentota bacterium
GCCTTTACCCATTTAACCATTCGCGTTCATTCGCGTTCATTCGCGGTTAGAACAGATGGAGGAACCGCGAATGAATGCCAATGAACGCGAATTGGGGCAAAACGCGCGCGTTTATAATCCGGATGTGCTCTCTTGTCTGGCCAATCTGAGCAGTGATAAGGTTTTCACCCCGCCCGGAATGGCCAATGTCATCCTCGACATGCTTCCCCCCGATATCTGGCGTGATCCAAATGCCACGTTTCTTGATCCCGCATGCAAATCCGGCGTTTTTCTCCGCGAGATCGCCAGGCGCCTGAACACGGGATTGGAGAGCGTGTTCCCCAACAGACAGGAACGCATCAACCATATCTTCAAACACCAACTTTTCGGCATTGCCATCACGGAATTGACCGCCCTGCTGTCGCGGCGCTCCCTGTACTGCTCCAAGACCGCCAACGGAAAGTATTCCGTCTGCGAAGCCTTTGACGACTCACAAGGCAATATCCAGTTTCAGCCGGTGGAGCACACTTGGCTGAATGGCCGCTGCGTGTATTGTGGGGCCAACGAGAAGAACTACGAACGAGGTGACGCACTGGAAAGCCACGCCTACGCCTTCATTCACACCGACAAGCCGGAGGAACTTCTTAACATGAAATTCGACGTGATTATCGGAAACCCGCCATACCAACTGAGTGACGGTGGCTTTGGCAGGAGCGCAACCCCCATTTATCACAAGTTTGTCCAACAAGCAAAAAAACTCAATCCACGGTTTTTAACCATGATCATTCCATCGCGATGGTTTGGGGGAGGCAAAGGCTTGGATGAGTTCCGAAGAGAAATGTTGAACGATGAGTGCATCCGCAAAATCGTGGATTTTGAGGATTCATCAGAGGTCTTTCCAGGCGTGAGCGTAGCGGGAGGAATCTGCTACTTTCTATGGGAGCGAGACTACAAGGGACCATGCGAAATTGTGAACATGCATGGCGGCATCGAGGCTGTTTCTACAAGACGCCTGAGCGAGTTCAATACATTCATCAGGCACGGGCAAGCAGTACCCATCATTAGAAAGGTCCTCTCACGCAATGAGAAGCGGATGAGCGAACAGGTTTCGGCCACGAAACCTTTTGGATTGCGCACCTTCGCGAGGCCGCAAAAAAGGGGAGATATCATTCTTCGTTGGCAGAATGGAGAAGGCCCCTACAGCCGAAAAAAGATCACTACTGGCGCTGAGATGATTGACAAGTGGAAAGTTATCACCTCGTATGTTAGCTACGATCATGCGGGTAATCCAGGCAAGGATGGAAGGAGAAGGGTCTTTTCAAAAATTGACGTACTTCCACCAGGGACAATCTGCACTGAAACGTATCTTGTTGTTGGAAGCTATCAAAATGAAGTCCACGCAAGAAATCTTATCGCTTACATGAAAACTATGTTTTTTCGATTTTTTGTTGCACAGCTCATGTATTCGCATCACATTACAAAAGATGCTTATCTGTTCGTTCCTCAACTTGACATGAGCAAGAAATGGACGGACGCGATGCTTTACAAACGATACGGACTTACGAAGGAAGAGATAGCCTTTATTGAATCCAAAATCCGCCCGATGGAGCCGAGCGATGGGTAAGAAACCGCGAATGAATGCGAATGAACGCGAACCGGGAAGGACCGACACGGCACCGGGGTCCATTGGCGTTCATTCGCGTTCATTCACGGCCAAAGAATTCTTTCCGCCGCGCCCAAAAGCCGCGCCACGCATCTATGCCTACGCGGACACGAATCCTCAGTTGGCCGGTCTGCTGAAAGTGGGTTATACGACGGCGGATGTGCGGACAAGGGTAGCACAGCAATATCCCATAAAGAAGCCGGGGAAAGCGCCCTATAGGATTGTTCTCGACGAACCGGCAATGCGGAACGACGGCACGTGCTTCACAGATCGGGATATTCATCGTTGTTTGCGGGCAAGGGGCATCAGAAACCCCGAAGGCGAATGGTTCGAGTGCCCGGTGGAGGCTGTGCGGGCGGCGGTGATTGCCGTGCGAACCCGTCAACAAATCGAGATAAGTCGTGATCTTGATTTCAAGATGCGCCCTGAGCAACGCGCAGCGGTGGAAAAGACCGCCGCTTATTTCCGGACTGTCCAGAAGGACAGCCCCGACAAAGCTCCCCACTTCCTGTGGAACGCCAAGATGCGTTTCGGCAAGACCTTCGCGGCCTATCAACTGGCGCTGGAAATGGGCTGGCGGAGAATTCTGGTGCTGACCTTCAAGCCCGCCGTGCAGAGCGCCTGGGAAGAAGACTTGAAACGCCATGTTGATTTTGATGGCTGGCAGTTCATCACGCCGGATGGACTTTCGTATGAGGAGGCCGACAAGAAAAAGCCTTTTGTCTGTTTCGGGTCTTTTCAGGACTATCTGGGGCGGAATCCCAGCACGGGCGGGATAAAGACCAAGAATGAATGGGTGCATGCCACCAATTGGGATTGCGTCATTCTGGATGAATACCACTACGGCGCTTGGCGGGAGAACGCAAAGGAACTGTTTGAGGCTGAGGACAAGAAAGAGGTCGAGTTCGGCGAGGGTGAAGGCATCGGGGACTTCGATGAGGCGATCATGCCGATCACAACGGACGCCTACCTCTATCTCTCCGGCACGCCGTTTCGCGCCATTGCATCAGGCGAGTTTATAGAGGAACAGATTTTCAACTGGACCTATTTGGATGAGCAACGCGCCAAAGAGGGATGGAAAGGCCCGGACAATCCCTACGCTTGCCTGCCCCGCATGGTCTTGATGACCTATCAACTTCCGGACACGATCAGGGAAATCGCCATGCAGGGAGAATTCGACGAATTCGACCTTAATGTCTTTTTCTCGGCGGAGGGTGTGGGCGTTGACGCCAGGTTCAAGTATCAAGATGAAGTGCAAAAATGGCTGGACCTGATTCGGGGCGCATTTCAGGCCACCACCATTGACAACCTCAAACTCGGCGCGAAAAAACCGCCCATGCCGTTTTCCGATGTCCGGCTGTTGAACGTATTGTCGCACACTTTCTGGTTCTTGCCCAGCGTGGCTTCGTGTTATGCGATGCGCAATCTGCTGGCGCAACGACAGAACCGTTTTTATCATGATTATGAGGTGATTGTCGCCGCCGGAAGCAGGGCGGGGATCGGCGCGGCGGCGCTGGCGCCTGTGCTTAACGCCATGAACGATCCCCTCAAAACAAAGACGATCACCTTGTCTTGCGGCAAACTGACCACCGGCGTCACGGTGCGGCCCTGGGCCGGGATACTCATGCTTCGCAACTGTACCAGCCCGGAAACCTATTTTCAGGCCGCCTTCCGTGTGCAGTCTCCGTGGCTTGTCAGAAATCCGGATGACGCGTCGCCGAATCGGGAGCAAATCATGAAGGAGGAATGCTATGTCTTTGATTTTGCCCCGGACAGGGCGCTGCGGCAGATTGCCGACTACAGTTGCCGTTTGAATGTGAACGAGACAAGCCCGGAGAAAAAAGTCGAGGAGTTCATCAACTTCCTGCCCGTATTGGCCTATGACGGCAGTTCAATGAAGCAGATTGATGCGGCGGGCGTTTTGGATATTGCGATGAGCGGCACATCCGCAACCTTACTGGCGCGCCGTTGGGAAAGCGCATTGCTGGTGAATGTGGATAACGCCACCTTGCAGCGGTTGATGACCAATGATGCGGCCATGAACGCGCTGATGAGCATCGAAGGTTTCCGTTCGCTAAACCAGGACATAGAAACCATCATCAACAAGTCCGAGGCGGTGAGAAAGGCGCGCAAAGAGAAAAACGATGAAGAGATAACTGAGAAACAGAAGAAGGAACTTACAGAACAGGAAAAGGAATACAAGAAGAAGCGCAGGGAGATTCAGGAGAAACTCATCAAATTTGCCACGCGAATCCCGGTGTTCATGTATTTGACCGATTACCGTGAACGGTGCCTTCGGGATGTCATCACCCAGTTAGAGCCAAGGTTGTTTCAGAAAGTTACCGGTTTGACCGTGAAAGATTTTGAGTTGCTCCTCAGCCTGGGCGTATTCAATAGCGCCTTGATGAACGACGCGGTCTATAAGTTCAAACGATACGAAGACGCCAGTCTCGTCTATGTCGGCGTGAATAGACATGAAGGCGAGGACATAGGTCTTTATGACACAGTGCTCAGCGCGCACGATTACAAACAGGTATTTGAGAATATCTCCGAGTCGATCTATGGTCAATAGAGTCTTTGATTGTGGCTTCTATGCGTTTTGCGTATACGTTTGATGAAGGTCGTCGTCTTGACGTTTGTGGTGCAACGATTTTTTGGCCCAAAGACCCGTCACCCTCTCGAAAGCGGGGGGGGCAGAAAAGACACTGGGTCTTGGCAGCATGATTGCTGGATTTCCGCCTGCGCGGGGA
>DSBB01000555.1 GCA_011046175.1 Candidatus Hydrogenedentota bacterium
CCTTAACCGTGTCTGCCTCGCGCGAATACAGCATGATCCCGCAAGATGGGTATACGTCGCCCCACTCCTCGTTTTCATGTTGCATCCGACTCATACCTGCTCCATGGTCATTACAAAAATTCCGCACAAAAAACCGTTTTGAAAATACATTACACAACAGGGCGAAAAGCAATCCTTCTCGCCTATACCACGTAAAGTATACCTGACTTCCAGCAAAATGTCAAGCCATCGGAAAAAATTTTTTTGGTTTTTCAGGGGCGATTTTTTTCAGGATCGCCTGCGACGGCGCTTATTGGCGGCTGTTTGGGTCTATTTAGGCATTTTTATCAGGAATTGATCCTAATAGAATCTCCTGTTCCGGCCCCTTAACGATGGGACTTATGCGACCTATGAGACTTATGAGGCCTATGTGGCCACCGTGCTTTGCAGCCGACCCATTTCATGGCGCTTGCCCGGGAATAAAAACGCCATGCTGAATTTCGCCCTGTTGTTGACATACAATAAGCGCACAACATGTTTCCCCGGGAGAAGCAACATCATCATGATATCCGTCATCCTGCCCGTCTATAACGAAGCGGCGCATATTGCGACCGTGCTTGATTGCCTCGCGGCGTCCCAAGTTCCGAATCTTGAGGTCATCGTTGTGGACGACGCTTCCACCGATGATACGGCGCAAATTTGCTCGCGGTATTCGGTTACCCTGCTTCGCCGACCTGAGAACGGCGGTCCCGCGCGCTGCCGCAACGCGGGCGCGGCGGCGTCCCACGGCGAGCTGCTGCTTTTCCTTGACGCGGACATCCAATTTGATCCGGAGCTGCTGCCGCGCATCATGACGCATCTTGACGCGCATCCGCATCTTGCCGGGGCGCTCACGCTCACCGCGCCCGAGCCCTTGAACCCATCCTTTGCGGGACGTTTTGTTGCGTTGCAGGACTACCTGCGCTACACCCATATCTGCGCGCAGGGTCACCGCAGCTGGTCGTACATCACCACCCGCTTCGGTCTTTTGAAGCGGGAGGTGTTCGAGGAAGTGGGCGGCTTCAACGAATCCCTGCGCGCGGCGGCCTACGAAGACCTCGAGTTTTGCGCGCGCATGTCCGAGCGCCATCAGCTGGCGCTCGACCCGGACTGGCTTGTGCGCCATCATTTTCCCGACACGCTGTGGAAGATGCTGCGCCGGCTGCACGTCAACGCGCGCGGCGTCATGTCGTTCCCGCGCGCGATGCGCCGCAAAGTGAGCGCGCCCTTCACGCGCGACCGCAACGCGCGCATACTGCTTGCGCTGTCGTGGCTGCTCGGGGCGTGCGGTTTTTTCGCCCCGCCGTTGTGGATTGGGGCGGCGCTTTGCCAGTTGGGCGCGCTGCGCCAGGTGTGGTGGCTGCCGCGCGGCTTTTACCGTCACGAAGGGTTGCTGTTCGCCGTGAAGGGCTGGCTCGTGTACAACGCCACGCTGGTTCCCTTCGCCACCGGCGTTGCGCGCGGCGTTGCGGACACAGTGCGGCGTCGCGTCATTTGAGCAACGCAAATGCCTGTGCTATACTGTGCGGCGTGGCGCTGCCGTATGCGTAGACGCGTCTTGTGACGGCGCACCGGCGGTATCGGGGTATTTCCAATTTTCAACCGCATTGCGGGCAATGCCCGCGCCACCAAGAAGGGAAAGAACATTATGCCAATCACGCCACACGGCGGCGCGCTTGTCAATCGCCTCGCGTCCGAGGCGGAACGCGCATCGCTATTGGAAGAATCGAAACAATTGCCGCACATCGCCGTGGACGCCTACGCCGCCTTCGACATTGACGGGATAGCCAAGGGACTGTTCAGCCCGCTGACCGGGTTCATGGACGCTGCGGAAACGGAACGGGTGCTGGACACGATGACGCTGCGCCCCGGCGTGCCGTGGACCATACCGATCCTGCTGCCCGTGTCCGCGGACACGGCGGCCGGCATCGAACCGGGCGGCAAAATCGCCCTGGACGACGACCGCGGCGTTACCGTGGCGGTGATGCAGGTGAACGAGAAATTTCAATTCGACCGCAATCATCTTGTTCAGCAGGTCTATCGCACAACGGACACAAACCATCCCGGCGTGGCCTACACACTTTCGCGCGGCGACGTTTATCTCGCGGGCCCCATTACCGCGCTCGAGGCGCGAACCGTGGAACACGAGCATTACAATCTTACTCCGGAGGCGACGCGCGCCGCTTTCGCGGAACGGGGCTGGCGCCGCATTGTGGCGTTTCAAACGCGCAACCCGATTCACCGCGCCCATGAATACCTGACCAAATGCGCGCTGGAAATCTGCGACGGACTGCTGATTCATCCGCTCATGGGCGCCACCAAAAGCGACGACATTCCCGGCGACGTGCGCATGAAATGCTACCATGCGCTGCTGGAAAACTATTATCCGAAGGAACACGTCATGCTGTCCATCATGCCGGTGAACATGCGCTATGCGGGGCCGCGCGAGGCGGTGATGCACGCCATCATCCGGAAGAACTACGGCTGCACCCATTTCATTGTGGGCCGCGACCACGCGGGCGTCGGCAATTACTACGGCAGCTACGACGCGCATTACATTTTCGACGAGATTGATCCCGTTGCGCTGGGCATCACGCCGTTGTTTTTCGAGCACGCCTTCTACTCGAGACGGACGAACGAAATGGCGACGAAGAAAACATGTCCGGGCACGGACGCCGATCATGTGTTTCTCAGCGGCACGAAAGTGCGCGAGATGCTTGCGCGCGGCGAGGCGCCGCCGCCGGAGTTTACCCGTCCCGAGGTGGCTGAAATTCTGATTGCCTGGGCGGCGGCGGACCGGCAAACCGCCTGACGCGGGCGGCCGGCGCATCGGCGCCAAGACAACAGGGATACGCAATGGAAAAGCGATTGTTCACAATTGTCATAAACGGAAACGACGCCGCGGATACGGCCGTATTACTGCGCGCGCGCCTGGCCGCGCTGGGCGACGCCGTGTCCGGAACGATTCAGGTGCAGACCAACCGCGCTGTCCCGGAATCCGAGACCGCCTATACCTATGCCGGCGGCGTTCACGACACGCCGTCGTTGTCCGTGGAAAAGATTTTGGACGCGCTTGCCGACCGCGGTTGGGTGCGCCTTGAAACAGCCGAACTCACGCCGGAAGAAGAAGAACAAATCCGCGCGCGCCTTCAAGACCTGGGGTATGTGGATTAGGAATCAGGGATGATGAATTAGTATCATAAGCGTGTCGCCCTTCGGCGCGTCGCGCATGAGCGCAGTTTGTAGCGCCCGCTTTCGCCATTGTTTTTACGGACGCAGGAACGATGCGCAGGAGACTGTACGCAAAGAACGAGAGAACCCCAGACATTAACGCTCTTCTGATATTATAAATACGGCGTAACTGCTTGGCAGGGTTAGCGCGCCTTGTCATTTGCCTTTTATGATCAAGAATAAGAAGTTCGCAAGTATCGTTATTGCGGGAAGGGCGTTAGCCCAACGCGGCGATCCGGGAAGACGAGATTGCTTCGCATAGTTCGCAATGACACTACGCTGGGTTGCGGGCAAAGCCCATGTTAGAATAACAGGATACAAACGACAGGCATGCGCATTCATAAAAGGGCGTGGTTGGAAAATGCTCGCCGGAATCTACATACCGCATAAAATGCCGGGGACGCGCGCGTTCGACCGGCTCGAGGCGGATTATCTGCGGCGCGCCTTCCGGGCGTTGCGCAGCGCCGCCAAAGACACCCGCTTTGTGTTCTTTTCCGAATCCGACACCCCGCCATTCAGCGCCGACATTCCCATTGAGCGCATCCGCAGGCGCGACTCGATGTTTCGCCGCATCTCCCGCGACAAGCCCGCACTCGAACAGGCGCTGGCGCTGCGCAACGCAGACGTGTTGCTCACCACGGTGGACGCGCCGGTGGGACGCATCACTCTGCCCAAGGTGCTGTTCACCCTTGATATGATGATATACGACGGCAACGCGGCGCCGGAAGGCAGGCTTCATCCCACGCTGCCGCGCCTTGTCAAACGCAATTGCGCGGACTCGAAATTTATTTTGTGTCCCAGCGCGCACGTGCAAAAGTCCTGCTCCGCCCAGATGGAAATCGGCCTCGAGAAAACGGTGCTCGCCCGGGCGGGCGTGGAAGAGGCGTTCGGCGTCCCCCGCGCTTCAATCATCGAGGGACCCTTCACGCTGTTTCCCTTGAACCGATACACCTGCCGTCATATTAAAACCATCACCGAGGCACTCCGGCGCAACAAGGGTTTGTTTCCGCCGACGCTGGTCGTTGTGGGACCGCCGCATCCGAATGAACCGGCAAACTGGGGATTGCCCGTGGTGCGCCTGGAACAATGCCCGGACGCCGTGATGGCCGCGCTCCTTCAACA
>DSBB01000507.1 GCA_011046175.1 Candidatus Hydrogenedentota bacterium
AATTGGAGCAGGAGCTGATTTCTCTGTATGTTTTTTGGGCGGGCAGCCATACTTCGAGGTCGTATGTCTTTGCCGCTGAGAATCCCAGATCGCCGGAACACAACGTTACCACGCGATAGGCGAGGCCAAGCCGCTGAAGGATGGTTTCCGCGTTGGCGGTGAGTTTCTCCAGTTCGTCCCACGAGGTTTCCGGCGTCGTAAATTTGACCATTTCGACTTTGTTAAACTGATGAACGCGGATCATGCCCCGCGTGTCTTTCCCATAGGAGCCCGCTTCACTTCTGAAACAGGGCGTATATGCCGTATAGTACAGCGGCAGTTTGGAGAATTCAAGTATCTCGTCGCGGTGTATGTTCGTCAAGGGCACTTCAGCGGTCGGAATCAGCCAATAATCGGTGTTTTCGACTTTGAAAAGGTCTTCAGCAAATTTGGGAAGTTGCCCCGTTCCCTGCATGGAAAGGGAATTAACCATAAGCGGCGGAACCATTTCCATATACCCATGTTCGCGGGTATGAATATCGAGCATGAAGTTGATTAGCGCCCGTTCCAACAGGGCGCCCGGCCCCCGGCTCAGTGTGAACCGCGCCCCTGCGAGTTTTGTGGCGCATACGAAATCCACTATGCCGAGTTTTTCCGCGATTTCCACGTGGTCCGCCGGTTCATAATCAAAAGAAGGCACTTCGCCCCACTCGCGCACAACCCGATTTGCGTTTTCATCCGCTCCATCAGGCACGTCGGCGTCCGGAATGTTGGGCAGGGTCAACAATGCCGCCTGCAACGCTTCGTCCAATTGGCGCGTCTCTTCTTCGAGCGCCGCAATTTTGTCCTTTATGGATTTCATTTCGGCAATGACGTCGTCGGCGTTCTCGCCGGAACGTTTCCGCGCGGCGATCTCTTCCCCGGCCCTGTTTTGTCGCGCGCGCAGCTGTTCAAGTTCGTAAATTGACGAGCGGCGGCGGCCGTCCATCTCCAATATGCCGTCAATGTCCACATCGGCGTTGCGGCGCGCCATGGCGGCCTTGACCGCATCGGGTTCGGCGCGCAGTAATTTTATATCGAACATAACTGCTGTATCCTTTAGGGTTTGATGATAAGCGTCAACAAACGTTCCAAATCGTCCAATGAGAAATATTCGATTTCAATACGGCCGCGTCCGGCGTTTTGTTCTTTTATCGCCACTTTTGCGCCCAAACGACGGCGCAACGCATCCTCGAGTTCCAAGATATGCGGGGGCTTGGCGGCGACTTCATTCTCCTTTCTCGATTTCTTTTCCATTTGTTTTGTCGCCTGCTGTTCGGCCTGCCGCACCGACAGTCCTTTTTCCGCAACTTTTCGGGCGAGCGCGAGCTGTGTGGAAACACCGTCAACAGCAAGAATTGCGCGGGCATGCCCCATGCTTAACGTGCCGTCGGCCACCTGTTCCTGAATCACTTCGGGCAATTGCAACAGTCGAATGGTGTTGGCGACAGTGGCGCGTTTTTTGCCGACTTCTTCCGCGAGCCGTTCCTGCGTCCAATTGTATTCCTGCATCAACTGCTTGTACGCTATGGCGAGTTCGATGGCGTTGAGGTCCTCCCGTTGAATATTTTCTATCAATCCGAATTTGAGCATATCGCCGTCGGCCACATCGCGACATATCGCCGGTATTGTTTTAAGTCCCGCCATAACCGCGGCCCGACAGCGACGCTCCCCACAAACAATTTCATACCGGTCTCCCACACGACGGACTATGATGGGTTCCTGAACGCCGTCCCGCCGGATGGACTCGGCCAATTCCTGCAAGGCTTCCTCTTCAAATACGCGGCGTGGCTGTCGCGGGTTGGATGCAATGGCGGTAGGGTCAAGCATTAACAGCCGTTCTTTGTCGGAGATACTGCCGGCTGTATCGTCCGCCGAAGACACCGAACGCCGTCCCTGCCCGCTGGGTATCGTGTTGGGCAGCAACGCCCCCAAACCTTTGCCCAATTTCTTTTTTTTTGCGTCAGCCACGTGATTTTACCTCCTCAGCCAGCGCCTGATAGGCCAGCGCGCCGGCGCTCCTTTTTGCATAATGGATAATGGGCGCTCCAAAACTGGGTGCCTCGCTTAGCGATACGTTCCGCGGGATAATGGTCGTGTAAACACTGTCGCCCAGATGTCCGCGAACATCTTCCACAACATTCTTTGACAGATTCGTGTGCTGGTACATTGTCAGGGCAATACCGGCGATAGTCAACCGGGGGTTCAGATTTTCACGGACAATGATGATTGTGTGCAATAGTTCTGAAAGACCCTCCAGCGCATAATATTCGCATTGCAGCGGGATGATCACCTCAAAAGCCGCCACCAACGCGTTCAAAGTCAATAGGCAAAGAGAAGGCGGACAGTCAACAAAGATGTAATCATACTGTTCCTGCAAAGGCGCCATCGCGTCGGACAGGCGAAACTCGCGCCTTTCTTCCGTTACCAGTTCCACAGCGGCGCCCACCAAATCGCGATGGGAAGGCGCGAGCGACAGATTTTCATAGGGCGTCGCCTGTATGACATCCTCGCACGGCATGTTTTCCACCAACACATTGTACACGCTTTTTTCGCAGGTGTTTTTGTCCACCCCCACGCCTTGGCTTGCGTTGCCCTGCGGGTCCATGTCAATCAGCAGCACGCGTTTGCCCTCATCAGCCAGACACGCCGCCAGATTCACCGTGGTGGTCGTTTTGCCAACACCACCCTTTTGATTTGCAACAGCAATAATTCGCGCCATACCGATTTTCCAGAGTGTGTAAGAAAAGAGGGATTACAACAAGAACGCTGTTATGATACGTTTCGCATGTCGGGCAAGTCAATTGAATGCATCCATGCGGCTTGAGCAAACGCGCTTTTTTTACTGAATTGCCGGTTCGCACCTCTGCCGCTAGTATTGCATCGCTGACGCCGTGTTCACTTGATCGCTGTCGCTGTACAGACTAGAATAAGCTTAAGCAACAAAAAGACAGGCATATTTGAGCATTCGATTTGAATTAAGGAGAACACGATGACCCTCAAGAGAAATGCAAATTGGATATTCTGCATGTTCGTGTGCGTTTTTTTTATGTCGGCAACCATAATTGCCTCGCCGCTTCAAGCGCCCGATTATGAACAATTCACTGAAGAAGCCGCGCAACGGATGGCAACGGTACAGCAAGGGCTTCTCGCGCCGGTGTATGCTCCGTTGGCGGAGCAGATAGTCGCCGATTATGATTTGGCGGCATTGGGAAACGGCATCGGTGTGGATTTGGGCGGCGGTTCCGGCGCGCTTATCATCGAACTCTGCGCCCGAACAAAACTGCATTGGGTCAACGCGGACATCAATCCGTACCATTTTGCCACCTTCTTTGCCCGGGCAGTCGAGAAAGGCGTCGGCCACCGAGTGAGCGCCATTTTCGCCGACGGCCAAGCGCTCCCCTTCCATGACAACTATGCTGACATTGTTGTTTCCCGGGGAACTTATCATTTCATCGAGGACAAACAAAAGGTATTCACTGAAGTCTACCGAATTCTCAAACCTGGCGGGGTGGCGTATATCGGGCGCGGTTTTGCCCGAAATATGCCGGTTGCTCTGGCCCGGCCCATTCGCGAAAAACAAGGGATCGCCATGAAATATGACCGTGACGCCGCAGCACGGGAATTGAAAGAAATAATGGAAAAATCGGATATCACCAATTACCGCATAGATATTCCGACGCCAAAGGAGAACGCCTCCTTAAATTACGGTATTTGGATCGAGATGCGCAAAGTGGTACAGTAATTACACTTCATAAACGGTGCTCTTGGTTAAACCGAAACCGGCCTGCCAATGCGAAAGTCAAATAATCGGGGTTTTATTGTATCCTTTTTTCTATCTTTATGATTTCAAAATGTTGGTAGACAGGGCAAAAACAAAAAAGAATGCGCATTATCCGCCGCAATTTGGGAAATATGAATGACCTCCTTTATAATAGCAGGATGTGGTTGGGTTATAGTGTAAGAAAGAGAGCCATGAACTATCGTGTATGCATGTTAACGCTTTTGTTTCTATTTAGCTCTGGCGTGTGTAACGCTTTTCCCACTGAAACGCCCGCGAACCCCGTGCTGCCCGGCGCGGACCCGCATGTGTTGCTGGTTGACGGCACAGTGTGGTTATATCCCACGCATTATGTGTCGCCTCTTACGTGTTTTTACGCCTACTCCTCCACCGACATGCAGGAATGGGAAGAACATGGCCCAGTGTTGGATTTCGAGCATGTATATTGGCTCGATGAAGATGGGGCGAAAGATCACAGGGCATGGGCGCCATGCGTGACCGCAAAAAACGGACGGTACTTTTTTTACTATTCCGTCGGCCCGCAAGACCCCACGCCGTCACGCATAGG
>DSBB01000026.1 GCA_011046175.1 Candidatus Hydrogenedentota bacterium
CCTCTCGTATGTCATCAGGCGGAGTTGCCGCTGCTGCAAACGCTCTGCGAACAGGGGCGCATGTTCGGCGTTCCCTTTTCCCCATCTCCCGAACCGGACCGGTTTGTTGAACACGGCGATACCGTTAACGTGGGAAATGCGCAATTTGAGGTGCGTCATGCGCCTGGGCATTCCCCCGGACACGTGGTACTCGTGGGCGACGGCGTCGTAATTGCCGGAGACGTCCTTTTTGCGGGAAGTATCGGTCGCACCGACCTGCCCGGCGGCAGCATGACACAGTTGCTGAACAGCATCAGGCATCAGTTGCTTACGTTGCCCGATGAAACCGTCGTATATTGCGGGCATGGCCCGGCGACCACCATAGGCGAGGAGCGGGTGTCGAATCCGTTTTTGGTGAGTTAAATGACGCTGGCGTGTCTCATGCTCGTGGCGCTGCCCGCAGTGGTGGAAATCACCATTGCCCCAGATCAACCGTTGCCGTATGTATACATAGACGACCCGCTCATTATCGAGTTTCTCGCGCCGGAAGAAATGGAGATTGAAGCCCGGTTGTTCCTGCAAATGGCGCATACCGGCTATCAGGAAACCATTGATTTGGGACGCATGCGTCTTCACGCCGGTTCCGGATACTGGCGCGCCGTCCATGATGCGCCGCGAGCGCGGGGAATTTACATTGCGGAATTTGAAATCACAACCGGGGAGAAAACGTTTCGGGATAGAGCGCGTTTCTGCCGGATTGACCGCCCCGCGTCACTCCAGCATCTGCCGCTTTACGCCTACTGCAGCGGTTCAGAAGAAACATGCGCCCTCCCGGCCATCCGCAGCGTTGGAATAGATACCATCCGGTGCGACGTGGAAAACGAATACTTTGACGTTCTGGCGGAAGATGCGGCAATTTTCGGCGTTAACCTTATTGTGGCGACATCAGCGGAAAAAGGGGGGCAATTTCCCGACAGTGCAATTGAAGCCATACAAAGACACTGTGAAAGCATTTTGCGATTCGATCTCTCATGCAATGCCGCGGAGCAATGCCGGGATATTGCCGAGGTATTGCGGCAGTTGAAATGCCCCTCGAGCGCATCTGTCGTTGTGCCCGATGCGGAAACGTTCGCGAAAATACTCCAAGGGACATCTTCGTTGGCGGTGAAACAGGCAACGCTCATGGCCTTCGACTGGCCGGAAATGACCGAAATTCAAGCCATGACGGAAACACCCGCCCGATATGGTCAGGAAGGGTGGCAAACGCATATTATTTGCCCGTTTTGGCAACCGCGCGGCGCGGGAGAAGCAGCCCGGTTCGCTCACAGATTTCTGCAATATCAGGCGGCGCATATTTCAAATATAGGCATTAACGCCGCGGTAATCGCTGACGAAATGGACATTAAGGAGATGATGGCCTACCTGAACGGCCTGGCTTTGCGGTTTCGCGGCAACGCTTACGTGGGCGCGCTGCCGTCCGGGGAAAATGTGCAGGCGTTGTTATTCCGTAACGGCGCGGAATGGTTTCTCGCCGTCTGGCGCGAGCAGGGAGAGGCCACCATTACCATACCGGTGGACGGCGCCGTAAGAATGGAATTGTCCGACGCCTTGGGCAATGCCGTTGCGCTCCCGGAAATCAACAATGGCGCCATTGATTTGCCGGCAGGCATTGAGCCGCTGTATCTCACGGGAAATGGCGGGATCATTCTCGGCAAAGCGGCCCTTCAACAGGCGGAACAGACCGCCGGAAGTGTGCTCGCCTCGCCTGAATTGTCCGAACAGTTGCCCCAAGGGATTGTGGAACTGGTGCGACATATTATGACGGAACCCAAAGGCGCGGGAAGCCGCCGCAGGTTTTTGGAACTGCTGCGCGTTCTCCCCCTTTTGGAAGAACAATGGCACGCGCATAAATTGCCCAAACATATTGCCGTTCCCGCAATTGCGAAGCTGGCAGCGCTTGCGCGAACCTTATGTCTGGTGGAGGAGGAAAGAGGCGAGCATTTCCTGGAACCGTTGTCTGATATGTTGTCCCGCGCGGAAGAATTGCAGTCCCTGTATCTTACCGGCAGCGCCGGAACCGCGCAGGCAAGGGAGCGGGGCGACTGGATTTTGGGAGAGGTCCGCCGGTTAATTGACGAAGCGGAGGCATTGGAAAAGGCGGACCGAAAAATAGAGGCTGCGGCCGTGGCCGCACTCGCGGAATGGCGCGCCCATTGCCTCGTACACGCCACGCAGGCTGATCCGCTGCGGGAGGCGGCATTCGAAGTGCCGCCTCTTGTTCTACCGACGCCCGAGGACGCCATAGAGATTCACGCGCAACCGGAAGAGGCGGAAACTCAGGCGCAGCATCAGGACGATAAAGAAAAAACGGAAGAAACAACCGACGCCGCGGAAAACACCGCGAATGAAACAACCGACGGCAAATCAAAAGAAATTACGCACATCGTCAAATCCGGCGACAGTCCCTATGGCATTGCCAAAAAATACAATGTCCCCCTTGATGATTTTATGAAGTGGAACAACCTGAACCGAAAATCTATTTTGCGAATAGGCCAGAAGTTGATTGTCCGCACCCCACAATAAGAACACAACACACCGGGGACTCATTTTTTTTTCGACAAGAATAAACAAGCGCCCGGCAATGGTTTCGACGCGGAGTTACGGCGCCTGTGCGCTTTTTATTTCCTCCAGTCGCTTTACGGCGCGGTTATATCCTTGGGCCGCAGCCTTTTCACACCACTCCAGCGCTTTCTCAACATCTTTTTCCACACCTTCGCCGTTATAATAGCATTCCGCCAAGTTGTATTGCGCTTTTGCATAACCCTGTTCTGCGGACTTCATAAACCAGCGCACCGCCTCGTTGGGGTCTTGCAGCGCGCCCTCGCCGTTGGCATAACAGCGTCCCAGATTATATTGCGCCATGGCGTCCCCCTGTTCCGCGGCCATCTGATACCAGCGTACCGCCTCGAAATGGCTTTGCTCAACGCCCTCGCCTTTGGCGTAACATACGCCCAGATTATACTGCGATTTGGCGTGCCCTTGTTCCGCGGCCTTCAAATACCATTGCGCCGCTTCTTTCATATCCTGTTGCACACCCATGCCCTTTGCGTAACATACACCCAGGTTATATTGCGCCATCAAGTGCCCTTGGTCGGCGGCCGTGCGAAACCAACGCATTGCGTCCGCCTGATTCTTCTCCACGCCCTTGCCAAAGGCGTAACATGTCCCCAGATTATATTGCGCTTTGGCGTGGCCCCGTTCCGCCGCCATCTTATACCAATGCGCCGCTTCCGGCAGATTGGCCTTGCCGACATCGCCGCGCTCAAGCAAAATGGCAAGGTTAAATTGCGCTTCCACAACGCCATTTTCGCCCGCGCGGCCATACCAGCGCATGGCCTCCACGATATTCTTTTCCACGCCCACGCCATAAGCGTAACACGCGCCCAGTTTGAACTGCGCGTCGGCGCTGCCTTCATCCGCCTCCTTGAGATACTGTTGTGCCTTTTTTTGCTCCTGACTTTCCCCGTTCTGCAATTCCTGATTCAAATTAGAAGCCATGTACTACAGTCCTTACATAATTATGTTTGGAACGCTCGTTTTTGCTTCACGTTCGCATTGTTGCAGTTCTTCTTACTCCGTAACATGTTTGCTACATACCAATGCCGCAGTAATGTTTCACGAGGCTCGTCATCGTCAGAACTGGCAAAAAGATATTTAACCGTGATCTTTGCAACACTTTCTATGGCGCGAACACCCATAACCACCAGAACCTTTTTCCTAAATGACGTGATCTTTGCAAGACTTTCTATGGCGCGAACATCCGATATACGTAAAACAGGCCGTAACCGTGCGTTGCCGTTTTCTGCGGCTGTCCGCACCGACACCACAAATGAGAAGACGCATTGTGATCGCCGTTACGTTATATTAAATACCATTTATCCCACCCGGATAGCAAATTGAATTCAATAAAACCCCGGCGCGATGTCTTACTTCTGAAACGCGGGATCGCTTTGCAACGCCTCGCGGGTCACACGCGCCACCAAAGCTGAGAGCAACATCAGGCCGATTAAATTTGGAAAGGCCATGATTGCGTTGAATATGTCTCCGATGAGAAAAACAATGTCAATTGTCACCAATGCGCCAACGAAGGTAAGACAAATAAACAATGTGCGGTAAACCATCGTTACACGCACGCCAAAGAAGTATTTCAGGCATTGCTCGCCGTAGTAACACCAACCGAGCAACGTGGAATATCCAAACAAAAAAGACGAGCCCGCCACGACGGCGCCCCCGATATACGGAATGGTGTCGGAAAATGCGCCCGCCGTCATTGCCGCCCCCTGCAAATCGCTTTGCCATATCCCGGA
>DSBB01000025.1 GCA_011046175.1 Candidatus Hydrogenedentota bacterium
CCACAAGATTGGCATGGTTGCAGCGATGCGCCTCGGGCCATAAGATAGACATCACCTGCCTTGCGCTGAAAAGGGCGCGAATAATCCACATGCCCGGCGAGCTGTTTGTGGAATATCAGCTGGCGGCGAAGGCGGCGCGGCCTGACTTGTTTGTTGCCATGGCGGCATACGGCGATTACGCGCCCGGTTATATTGGCACAACCAAAGCCTACGACGAGGGCGGGTACGAAACCAGTGAACGGGCCAGTAATGTCGCCCCGGAAGTGGAAACCGTGCTCATGGCTGCGGTAAATAAACTATTGCAACACTGAAAGGGCATTGCCGTCTCTTCCACGGTTGTCGTGTGCAGCCTATTTTACGATGTTGAGCGGCGATAATTTCACCGTCAGTTCTCCATTTGCAAATTATGGGGCGTTTTGGATATACTTCCCTCGGAATCAGGCAGATTAACAGGGGGTCGCGCAAGCGACCAGCTGAATAGATGGCGCCGGTAAATGTCATAAGAGCAGGTGCCCGCATTGTGTTTGCCTGACCGATACCCCTGATGTGTTGACGGCAAGCTTTCAGCAAAGGCTGGCGGGTCAAATCACAGGCCAGCGATTCCCTGAAACGGGAGGAACTGGTCTTTTTTTTAGGCCAACCCTTTCCGTACGAAAGAATCTTACTGAGTGAACGGTCGGTTTTCAGGATTACCGCAGACATATCTTGCAAGGCCCTCTTGTACGCATGTGAGCGCCTTGCCGGAAACGACGTTTTCCTGAAACCGGAATCAAGCGCATCAAACAAAACGAAGCGGCGCCGGGAGCCAACGCGACTGGTGTACATGAGCGGAAAGGAAAATAACATGAGCAACATATATCTGGACGCACTGAAGTCAAAGCTGGATGAACGCAGTTTTTCGGCGCTTGCGGCCATTGACAACGAGAAACTTCATGCGTTTGTGGCCGATGCAGTGCAGCTTTGCGAGCCGGACGTGGTGTGGGTCGGCACGGATTCCCCTGAGGATGTTGCATACACGCGTCAAATGGCGCTGAAGTTGAAGGAGGAGCGGCCGCTTAATGTGGAAGGGCACACCATCCACTACGACGGCATGGACGATCAGGGCCGGGACCGGGAAGTTACAAGATATCTTGTTCCCAAAGGCGAGACGCTGAGCAAGGCGTTGAACCAAATTGGCCGCGAGGAAGGATTGGATGAAGTGCGCGGCCTGCTCAAGGGTTCCATGAGGGGCCGGGTTATGGCGGTGCGCTTTATGACGCTGGGTCCCAACAACTCCGACTTCAGCATACCGTGCGTGGAATGCACCGATTCCTTTTACGTTTCCCACTCTTTGAACCTGCTGTATCGCTTGGGCTATGAGGAGTTCAGGCGTCTGGGCGAAAAGGCGCATTTTTTCGCCACGCTGCATTCCAGCGGCAAAGTGGACGCAAGAATGGTCAGCGTCGAATCGGACAAAAAGCGCATTTACATAGACCACACCACGGATACGGTGTACAGCGTGAACACGCAGTACGCCGGAAACACGGTGGGGCTGAAGAAACTGGCGTTGCGGCTTACAATCCAAAAGGCCGACAGTGAAGGCTGGCTGGCCGAGCACATGTTCCTCATGGGCGTGCATGGCGCCGGCGGACGCAAGACCTACTTCGCCGGCGCGTTTCCCAGCGCGTGCGGCAAGACATCCACCGCAATGCTTCCCGGCGAAACCATCGTAGGCGACGACATCGCTTATTTCCGCGCCGTTGACGGCCAATGCCGGGCGGTCAATGCGGAAGCCGGCATCTTCGGGATTATCCAAAACGTCACGGAAAAGGACGACCCCGCCATCTGGGATGTCTTGAACAAGCCCGGCGAGGTTATTTTTTCGAACGTGCTCATCAAGGACGGCAGACCGTACTGGTTGGGCATGGGTGTTGACACGCCGGACAGCGGCGAGAATTTCTCCGGCGAGTGGCACAAGGGGAAAAAGGATGCCAAGGGCAATGAGATTCCGCTGGCGCACAAGAACGCCCGGTACGCCGTCGCCCTGCACGCGTTGAATAATTGCGACCCCGAACTGGAGAATCCCGCAGGCGTGGAACTGGCGGGCATTATGTACGGCGGACGCGACGCGCACGCATACGCGCCGTGCCAGCAGGGGTTTGACTGGGATCACGGCATCATCGCCTACGGCGCGAGCTTGGAAACGGAAACCACCTTCGCCACCATCGGCAAGGAAGGCGTGCCCGAAATCAACCTCATGAGCATCCAGGACTTCATCGCAATTCCACTCGGGAAATATGTGCAGAACAACCTCGATTTTGGCGGGAAACTCAAGAAACAGCCCTTGGTATTCGGCGTAAATTATTTCCTGCGCGACAAAGAGGGGAACTTCCTGAACGGAATACGCGACAAGCATGTTTGGGTGAAATGGATGGAATTGCGGGTCCATGGAGAAGCGAAAGCCCGCAAAGCGCCCACCGGACTTATCCCCTGTTATGAGGACTTGCAGCGTCTTTTCAAAGAGGTGCTGGACAAAGAATACACGCCGGAGGATTATGCGGCGCAGTTTACGATGCGCGTCAAGGAGAATCTCGCCAAACTCGACCGGGTTGAAAAGTTCCACCGCGAGACCGTGGCCAGCGCGCCGGAAGCATTGTTCCGCATTTTGTCGGAACAGCGTGAGCGTCTTGCTGCGGCGGAAAAAGAGTTTGGCCCCTACCCTGCGCCGGAGCGCTTTCCCGTGGTGGAGAATGTGTGACGCGGACAACAGCTTTGTGAAATGATTACTGTGACCTGTATTTGATTTTCAGATGCAGGTTTTTTTGTTCCTCTTCTTTTTGTTTATGCTATTATGCGTAACAACATTAAACTTGGACGCTGCCCAAAACAGCATTATCACAGGAGAATCACATCATGCGTTTTATCGGTTCCGTATTGTTGGCGGCTTGTATGACTGTAGCGGGTTATACGGCGGAGTGGGAATTGCTGACGGATTCGTTTGACGGTTGGCGCGCGCTTGGCGGCGAGTGGCGTATCGAGGACGGCGTTATTATCGGTAAAGCGGCAAAGGAAGAGAATGCCTGGCTGTTGTACGAAGCGCGCGAGTTTGCCGATATGGAAATAGAGGTGGAATTCCGCACACAGGCGCCCACCAACGGCGGCGTGCAACTGCGTTCACACTGGCTGCCGCGCATGCCGCTGGAAGATGGCGAAACGGTTGCGGACGCGCCCAAACAGATGTACGGCTATCAGGCGAACGTGGAAACGCGCATGCGCGCGGGCACGGGCATCCTCATGGATGAGAACGGACGCGGCTATCTTGCGGAACCGTCGCAGGAAGCGCTGAAAACATTGAAGCAGCGCGACTGGAACAGGATGCGCGTGGCGGCGCGGGGGAATAAAATAGAAGTGTATCTGCACGACACGCTCGCGTGCGAAGTGGAGGACGAAGCCTTTATCCGGGGGTTCGTTGCGTTGCAGCTTTATCCCTTCCAATCGGAGGATGAAGCCACGGAAATCGAATACCGCAACGTGCGCGTGAAGGATTATGGGCGTCACGGCGAATGGCGCACGCTTTTTGACGGCGCCACGTTGAACGGTTGGAAAGAGTGGGGCGAGGAGGACTGGAAGGTGGAGGACGGCGTCATCTACGGCACGAGCGGTCCGAAACAATCCGAGGGCTATCTTGCCACCGTGGAAACGTTCAAGGATTTCCGCGCGCGCGGCGGCTTCAAAATCCTTGGCGACGGCAACTATGGTCTGTTTTATCATTCCACCATCACGCTGCGCGAAAAGGACGGATATCCGTTGATTGCGGGGTTGCAGGGCGAAGTCGAACCCGGCTATCCCGGCAGCACCGGCTGGGTGTATGAGAGTTATCAGCGCGGCTGGCTGGTCAAACCTGATCACACCGCCATGCAGTCCGTGGCCTTGCGCGTGGGCGACTGGAACGAAATAGAAATCCGCGCGCGCGGCAGCCATGTAACCACCTGGGTAAACGGCATACGGGTGCTTGATTTGGAAGACGACGATCAACGGTTGTTCGAGGGGAGTTTCGCCTTGCAGCTGCACACGGGCGGCGCGGACGGCATCGCCTGGAAAGACCTCTACGTGCTGGATTAACACGCATGGGAAAACTAATTAATTCCTAGTGTCCAGTCATTCATCAAATGTCTTACGATCTTTGAGAGTTTGAAAGCCCCCCACTTTTTGGTCCAGTTGTTATGAGAGTTTCGGGGTTTCATGTCTGAACCTCCGGGCAGCATTGCCTGGGCGGTTGTGGAGCCGAGCGCGGCGAGGCGGAATAACCGCCCAGGCAATGCTCGGCAAATTCTTTCGGAGTGCGATTGCCCAATGATGTATGAGGG
>DSBB01000368.1 GCA_011046175.1 Candidatus Hydrogenedentota bacterium
CGCGCTCACGTGTGACATTGAACACGCTGCCCACCTCTTCAAGAGTGCGCGGGTATCCGTCTCCAAGCCCGAAGCGAAGGCGCAACACCTTTTGTTCGCGCTCGGTAAGCGTGTTAAGCACCCTGTCGAGGCGCTCCTGAAACACGGTAAATGCGGCGATATTGGACGGGTTCTCGGCGGCCTTGTCTTCGATGAAATCGCCAAAGCTGCTGTCGCCGTCGTCGCCGACGGGCGTCTCGAGGCTGATTGCTTCCTGGGCTATTTTGAATATGGAACGCACCTTGTCGGCGTTCATGCCCATCTCGACGCCGATCTCGTCCGCGCTGGGTTCGCGCCCGTACTTCTGGATCAATTTTCGGCTGGTGCGCATGAGCTTGTTGATTGATTCGATCATGTGCACGGGAATACGGATGGTACGCGCCTGATCCGCAATGGAACGGGTGATGGCTTGTCGAATCCACCATGTGGCGTATGTGCTGAATTTATAGCCGCGTTGATACTCGAATTTATCCACCGCCTTCATCAACCCGATGTTGCCTTCCTGAATCAGGTCGAGGAAAGACATGCCCCGGTTGATGTATTTCTTGCCAATACTGACAACCAGCCGCAGATTGGCTTCGACCAACTCCATTTTCGCGGCGTAAATCTTGTCTTCCTTGGCGCGAATGACCTCAATCAGGTCGCTGATGCTGTCCGGGTCGAGTTTGGCGTCATTCTGTATCTGGTCAATTTTCCGACGGGCGATATGCAGTCTGCGCTCCGCTTCGAGCAATGTTTCCTTGTCCACCTCGATGGTCTTGAAAATGCCGGGTCGCCGCCGCGCTTCCGTGGTGATTTTGAGAATTTCGTCGGCGCTCATGCCGATTTCGCGCTCAATACGGTCAATATCGTCGTAGGCGGACGCAATACGCCGTTTGAGCCCTTTTATCTTTCTGCCGATTTTCATAATCTCGCGGGGCTTCAAACGAAATTCGCGGATAATGGCGATTTGCTGGCGCCTGAAATCGCTGATGCGCTTTTCAATGTTATCGCGGCTTTTCTGGGGCAATCCGGAACGGCGTCCCCGCTTTTCCTGCGCTTCAATTTGCAGTTCCAGCTCCCCTATCCTTTCCATATATTCCGGCAATTCCTTTACAAAACGGTGTTGAAACCGCACGTCCTCATCGTCGCAAATCTGGGAGAAATGAAGACGTCCGGCAAGGATGCGCGCCGCAAGCATTTGCGCTTCTTTGATGGCAAAGGGCGCGTTGAGAATAACGTCAATCAATTCCTTCTCGGCGGATTCAATCCGCTTGGCGATATTGATTTCCTGTTCCTTTGTCAACAGGGGCACGCGCCCCATCTCGCGGAGATACATCCGCACGGGGTCGTCGGCGCGTTCAAGGTTGCGCTGGGCGGCGAGGCGCCGCAATTCCATTTTTTGCGCCAGACTCTGCTGCTGCGCCTTTTCTTCCGATTTTACCGTGTCAATTTTGAGTTCATCCACAATTTCGACATCTGTGTCGCACAGGGAGATCATGACCTCGTCAATTTGCTCGGCGCTGGCGTCCTGCGGCAACAGTTTCTCCAGTTCATCATAGGTGATTTTTCCTGTTGAACGCGCCTTCTTCAAGGTTTCCCGCGCCTGTTCATTTGAGAGAACGTCATTTGTTTTCTTCGTTGTCACGTTCGATTGAACCCTTTATCAGGTTGACCGTCCGACCGGTACGGCGGACGGATTTCACAAGTCGCGGCGTTTATGCCGCTCCTAATTTTTCCAACGCCAACTTCAATTCAATAATCTGGTTGTACAGGTCTGCGGCTCGCGCGCCGTCCTTGTCGTTGGCCGCCTGCCGCGCGTGTTCCTGCAATTGCGCCAATTCACGTTCGAAGGCGTCCCGTTTGAAACGGGCCGAACGCTCCTTCACTATTTGATGCGCCTTTGCGGGTTCCGGCGGTTCCGTATTGACTGCGGCGGAAAACAAAGCCTGCTCATTTTCGCTGTCCAAATCCTGCAACGCCACATGTGTTTCAGTCTCACACACGCGCTTTGCCAGCGTAAAAACGGCATCGTCCGCTTCCAAATCGCCCGTGTCATGGGCGAATGCGCTCCGATGCTCGGGAAACGCCATCAATGCCGCAATAAAATCAACATCATCCTTTCGCGGCGCGTCCTTGGCGGCGCTCTCCCGCATATCCTGGGATTGGACTACGCCAGGGCGCCTTCTGGTTTTGCAAAAACGCTCAAAATCGCGCTTGCAGTTCCAAATATGGATGCCCAGGCTGTCAGCGATTCGATTCAAATACTGGTCCACCCGTATCGGCGCGTCCAAGAGGCGTATAATGTCAAACAACTCATGGGCGATGTCCGTTCGCCCCTCGATGGTGTTCGTTCTGCTTTTGCTCATCTCGATATAAAACGAAACAAAATCCGGCGCGGCGGCGACGCGTTCCAGAAACGCCGGCGCGCCCGCGTCGCGGATATAATCATCCGGGTCCTTGCCGTCGGGCGGCGCCATGGCGCGCACCGTTAATCCTGCGGCGCTAAGAATACCAATGCTTTTGACGGCGGCGCGTATACCCGCTTCATCCCCGTCATAAACGACTACAATCTCGGGCACATACCGTTTAATGAGCATGGCCTGTTGTTCCGTAAGCGCGGTGCCGCAGGTGGCAACCACATTTTCGACGCCCACATCGAAGCAACGCATGAGATCGAAGTACCCTTCAACCAAAATGGCGAACTGCTGCTTGCGCATGGCGTCACGCGCTTCAAAAAGTCCGTAAAGTACGCGGCTTTTCTTGTACGCGGCGGTTTCAGGCGAATTAATATATTTCGCGGGGCTGTCGCCCAAATCACGCCCGCCAAAAGCCACCACGTTGCCTGAAACGTCTCGAATGGGCACGATTAATCTGTCACGAAAGAAATCGTAAATCGATCGGTCGCCCCTGCGTACAAGCCCGGATGCCGTGATTTCACTGTCGCGGAACTGCTTTTTTGACGCCGCTTCATAAAAACGCGACCAATCCGCAGTTGCAAGCCCCAAGCCGAACCGGGTCTCCGTGCTTTCTTTCAGCTGCCGTGTTTTTAAGTAATCGCGTCCTTTCGCGCCATCGGTCGGCTCCAGCAGACACCGGCGGTAGAATTTCGCGGCGAACTCATTTAACTCAAGAACCCGCCGCCGCATGTAGGCTTCGCGATCATCTTCCACGCCTGACGCTTCCAGTTTAATCCCGGCGCGGTCCGCCAGTTTCTGCAACGCCTCATTAAAGCTAAGCCCCTCATATTGCATGACGAAAGAGATGGCGTCTCCCCCCTGTCCGCTGCTGAAGCAATGATACATCTGCCTGTCGCGGCTTACCATAAACGAAGGCGTTTTCTCGTTGGTAAACGGGCTGAGCGCCTTGTACCGGTTCACCCCTGCCGGCTTCAAATCAATACAGCCACCAATAACATCCACAATGTCGTTGGCGGCCAATATCTGGGCGATCATTTCACGCGAATATTTACTCAACGGTCGCCTCGTAACGTCTGGTGCGGGAAACTCACAGACATCGGAACAACGGACGCCGTCGTACCGTCGTACTTACATCCCGGTACCACAAAAAAAACAAATTCAACACAAACATCAACGTATGGATACACCTCACGCGCTGCATCTTGTCAAGAGGTATTATACCTTACACACGGCAAATTTGTCAAATATTTTTGATGCCCGTGCCATGAAGAAGATCATGCTCGATACATTACCCCGCCCCGTCGTCATTCCAAGGGAAATGCAATCGTCCCACAGGAATGAATCCAATAAATGGGGCGACCGCACAGGCGGCGACAAGGCACTGTTTATCGGCGGGCATAATATGCTACCATGAAGGCGCAATTTTTCTTGGAACGCCTTTTCGTCGCTGGATGCAATCAGGAGGAACACATGATGATTTTGCTGCGTATGCCTTTTATTTTTGCGTGTATTTTGTTGATTACGGCTACGGGCGCTTTTGGACAAATCAATGCGGCGCCCGAGGGCTACACCCTTCTTTTCAACGGCGCCGATTTTACCAACTGGCACGTGCCCGAAGGGGACGGCGGTCACTGGCGAATCGTTGACGGCGTGATAGACTACGATGCGTTGAGCGAAGCGGCGGAAGACAAGAGTCTATGGACGGAAAAAGAGTATGGCGATTTCGAGCTGCATGTGGACTGGCGCATCAAGGAAACGCCCTTTATCAATCCGAACGTGCCTATTGTCAAGCCGGACGGCTCTCATAAAAAGGACGCGAATGGCCGGGAAATACGAATCTCCGTTCCCGATTCCGACTCGGGCATTTATGTGCGCGGCACATCGAAAG
>DSBB01000132.1 GCA_011046175.1 Candidatus Hydrogenedentota bacterium
GCCATACCCTCAGCGGATCAGCCGCTTTCCTCTTGCCGCTAATTTAATCGTTTTCCTTCGGCGGCGGCGTATGGTTTCTTGGCGCGGGATTCGGCGTGTCCATCTTGTACATTTCCGAGGCGTGCAGCGTGTCGCCGGATTCCTGGAACACGCGCGCAGCCAGCGCGTTGCGGCCCGCCGCGCGGAACCGTTGCGCCACGGCGTTGAGCAATGCGTTGCGTTGCAGCGTCGGCAATGCGTCCGCGAACGCGCTGCTGCGCAGCAGTTGATAGCAGCGGTCGGCGACCGCTTCCTGTTTCTCGGGCGGATCACCGGTGTTGGTGAAGTATTCCAGGAAACATGCGGCGCCTTTTTCGTAATAGCCGCCTTCCACGTAGATGGCGCCCGCGCCGGAGATGTCGTCCTGCTTCATGCAAATAGCCGCCGCCTGTTTGTGTTTGCCCGCCGCGGCGTAGAAGCGGGCCGCCGTTTCATAATCGCCGGTCCGTTTGAGCAGCCGCGCCGCCTTGAGCGTTTTGCCCGCGCGGGCCAGTTCCGCCGCCGCGCGATCATATTGCTTGTCTTTCAGAAACCAGCGCGCCGCTTCTTCCGGCCGGTTGAGTTTGGCAAGCGCCTCGCCGATTCTACCGTAACGTTTTTCTTTTTTCAGCTGTTCAAGCGTGTGGATGGGGTGCTGCGCCACGTCAATCTCCTCTATGAACGAGGTGTCCTTGGCGGTGTACGGCTCGCGCACATCATGTCCCTCCATGCTTTTCCATATTTTGTGGCGCGTGTAAGCCTGCCGGGCGCGCAGGTATATTTCACGGAGAAGCAACAGCGCCGCCACGATTATCGCAGCTTTGAACGCCGGCTCCAGCCAATCGTATTCAACCGCTTCGCCAAAGATCGGCGAAACCGCGTCATACACGCCGCCCAAGAGCCGCTCCCAAAAAAAGTGCCGAAGGTATTTAAGATAATACATGAGAATGCATCCTTGCCGGGGCGCTGCGGCCCGGTCGGCGCGCGCTGGAAAAAAATGCGCCGACATGGCATACTAATCTTCACACAGGCGTTATTATATCACCAGAGCGGCGGTTATTGTGTCCGGACGAACAACAACCATCATAACATCAGGATAAAGGCGTCATGGCGCGGGATCAACTTTTGAGCGGCCCCAAACTCATCATACTCAAGGCGGAGCCGCCCCCTTGTTTGGGTAAAATGCTTGCAAAAAAAGGCATTCGCAACGAGGATATACTTATCTGCGCCGACACAGACCTTGCCATTGAAGGTGAATACTCGGAATGTTGGCTTGTGGTGACGCGCGAAGCCATTTTGGTGTATCACATTGACGGCGACGGTCCCGCCGCCAGGGCTGTTCTTTCAAAGGAAGTGCCTGTGGCGCAAGTTGAAAAGGCGCGCACCGATTCGCGGGTGGGCTCCGGCTTCGTCGAGCTGCGCATCAACGGCGTATACGAGGAGTTGGTGCGTTTTACCAACCGGTACGCCGAGAAGTTCGCAAAGATAGCCGCGCAGATACGCGCCCTCGCCGTCGGTCAGGAGGTGGTTGTAAAATCGCCCGAGGAACTTGAAGCGGCCGCAAAAGCCCACAAAGGGTTCGAGGATGCGCCCCATCTGCGCGTGCGCCGGGGCACGGTCTTTTTTCGCTTTCTGCGATACACCAGCGACTACTGGCCCTACACCCTGCTTGCCATGATGTTGGTGGTGGTGACCATCGCGCTGATGATCTTTCCGCAACAGCTGATCAAGGTGCTGATTGACCAGGTGTTTAACGAACAAGAGGACGCACCGCGTTGGTTCGCCACGCTTATCAACGTATTCGGCCTGACCTCGCGATCGCAGTGGCTCTATCTGCTGGTGGGTCTTCTCGCCGCAACCACCCTGATAAACTCGCTGGTGGGCGTCATGCGCGAAGCGCTGGCCGTATGGATCAACAACCGGCTGGGATGCGACCTGCGCAAGGAGGTGTTCGCGAAACTGCAAGACCTCGCGTTGCGCTACCACGAAAGCCAGCCCGTGGGACAGCTCATGACGCGCTGCTCTCAGGATGTCGAAACCCTGCAGGCCTTTATCCACCAGCTAACATCGGGCTTCGGTTTCCAGATGCTGCTGGTGGTGGGCGTCGCCGTGACCATGTTCAGCATGAACTGGCTGTTGGCGCTGATCGCCTGCATACCAGCGCCTTTTGTGATGGCTTCAACCTATTTCTTTACGCAATGGGTAACGCCGAAATGGCGCAAGTATTGGACCCGTCGTTCTGATCTGAACAGCGGGCTGCACTCGGTGTTGTCCGGGGTGCGCGTGGTAAAGGCCTATGCCCAGGAACAGCGCGAGCAGGCCCGGTTCGGCAGGATCAGCGCCGCATTTCAAAACATCGGCTTGAACGTGGGGCTGGCCCAGGCTGTTTTCTATCCCTCCATGGGTTTTGTGTTTCAATTGGGCGGCTACTTTATCTGGCTCTACGGCGGTTCACACATCCTCAGCCATTCCGGCGCGGCGGGAAACCTTACGGTGGGCGAGCTGATAGCCTTCCTGGGTTACTTGGGCATGTTCTACGCGCCGCTGAACTCGCTCACCCAAATGTCCACGTGGTTTACCCAGTTCACCACACAGGCGCACCGGGTATTCGAGGTGCTCGATCAAAGTTCCGACATACGGGACGACGAGAATTCCATCGAGGTGGGCATTCAGGGCGCCATCGAGTTCAAGAACGTCACCTTCGGCTACGACCCGCACATCCCCGTGCTGAAAGACATCAGCTTTTGCGTGAGTCCCGGCGAGATGATCGGCATTGTCGGCCACAGCGGTTGCGGCAAGTCCACCACGGTGAACCTCATCATGCGTTTTTATGAAGTAACCGAGGGAGAAATCCTTGTTGACAACACGGATGTGCGCAACATTCGCAAGCAGAACCTGCGCCGCCAAATCGGGTTGGTGTCGCAGGACCCGTTCCTGTTCCGGGGAACCATCGCCGAGAACATCGCCTATGGCAATCCTGACGTGGCGCCCGAGTACATTCTCGACGCGGCGCTCCAGGCAAACGCGCACATGTTCATCACCCGCAACCATGACGGCTATGATGCGCGGCTGGGCGAACGCGGCGTGGGCTTGTCCGGCGGCGAACGACAGCGCGTCGCCATCGCGCAGGCGCTGCTGCACAACCCGCGCATACTGATTCTGGATGAAGCGACTTCAAGCGTGGACACTATTTCCGAACGTGAGATACAACGTTCCCTGGAAGCCTTGAGCCGGGGACGCACCACCATTGCCATTGCGCACCGCCTGTCCACGCTGCGCCATTGCGACCGCATCCTCGTGTTCGAGGACGGCGAAATCCGCGAGCAAGGCTCCCACAACGAACTCATGAGAAGAGAGGGGGGCATTTACCGCAAACTGGTGGAAACACAGATGGAACTGACACAGGGCGCGGCCTCTGTGGACGGCTTGAAAGACTTGAAAGACCTCGAGGAAGCCGAGACAAAGACGCCGCTCCATGTGCGCAATACCGTTGTGCCCCGCATTCAGTACCTTGATCCGAAGGCGCTGCGCATCGAACCGCTCGCCGAAGGCGACATGCGCGTTATCCATAAAGACGCGGCGTATGATCACGTGCGCGCTTACCGCTGCTTCCCCGTGAGCCGCCCCCGGGAATTTATTGCGCTCTGGACAGGCGCCACGGCGCTCGAACACCGTGAAATAGGCGTAATCCGGGAACTGCGCAAAATGGAACCCCAATCGTTGGCCGCCGTGGAGTCCGAACTAAGGAAGCGTTATTTCATCCACTATATTGAAGAGATATTCTCTATAAAGGAGAACAAGGACAATATCGGCTATCTGATCTGGCATGTCAAGACCGACAAGGGCGCCATGCAATTTATCACACGGCGCTGGGACAGGCATGTGGTCGTCGAAGGCGGCAAAAAAGGGCGCATCATTTTCGATATAGACGAGAACCGTTACGAAATCGTCAACCTCGACCAGCTCGACGCCGCCAGCCGCGCCGCGTTCCTGACGCATATTTTCTGGTAATTGGCATCCTGCCGGACAGATACATCTGATTAAGTCTTTCTGCCAAGGGTATGATAAAATAGAAGCCATAAATAGAAAGCGCTGTTAATGAGCGTGCGGGAGCTGTTACCATTTTTTGCTCGGTCATCATGATTATTATGGGTCGCGGGCAGAGTCGGCGTTAGGCGCTTAACACCGGGTGGACTAAACGGCTGCGCCGTGGATAGGGAAAAGATATCTCGTTGATGAACACGCTGACCGTCATTGCGAGGTACGAAGCAATCTGGCGTTGCATGTTTGCCGGA
>DSBB01000375.1 GCA_011046175.1 Candidatus Hydrogenedentota bacterium
AGCTTCATGTCTTGCGTGAAACCTTGGGCAATGGCCCCCTGATTGTTACACCCGGCGTACGCCCGGCATGGGCCGCCCAGGACGATCAGAAACGCGTCATGACGCCCCTCGAGGCCGCGCGCGCGGGCGCGTCAATGATAGTGGTTGGCCGCCCGATTCTCAAACACAAGAACCCGGCGCAGGCGGTTGCGATGATCATTGAGGAGATGAATTTATGACCCCGGAAGAAGTGTCGCAGACATTCAAAGATACGGGCGCATTGCTGGAAGGCCATTTCATTTACGCCAGCGGCAGGCACGGTCGCCAATTTTTGCAGGCGGCGCGGGTGCTGCAATATCCGGAATATACGGAACGGCTTTGCCGGGCAATGGCAGCGCATTTTTGCAACGCCCGGGTTGATTTGGTGGTGGGTCCCGCAACAGGCGGCATTGTGCTCGCCTACGAAACCGCGCGCCACCTGAAGTGCCGCGCAGCGTTTACCGAAAAGGACGGCAACGGCGGCATGGCCATGAAACGGGGGTTTGCCTTGAAGCGGGGGGAGCGCGCGCTGGTTGTTGAAGATGTAACCACAACGGGTGGTTCCGTAGTCAAAACGATTGACCATCTGCGCGCGCGCGGCGCGGAAGTTGTGGGGGTGTCGGTATTGATTGATCGAAGCGGCGGCAATGTCGGCTTTGATTGTCCCTACAAGCCGCTGGCATTGCTGAATATGGAAAGTTGGCCGCCCGACGCATTGCCGCAGGACTTGCGCGACATGCCCCCCATTGATCCGGATGATATTGTGTTATAGCGCAATCCAATCATGGGTCGCGACCTTGCGCCGACAACGGAGCGCTAATGTGTTTATCGTTACATTATGGAGATGTATTGCCATGTTTTTTTCACGAAAAGTTCTCATCGTAGTTGCCGCGTTCATCGTTGCGCTAATCAGCGTTTACGCCGACACCGCCTCCCTGCTTGTCTTGTATACCAATGATATTCATGACTATGTAAAACCCGGGGCGAACGGCACGGGCGGCCTACCTTATTTGTCCGCCTATGCCGCCGCGATGCGGGCGCAACGCAGCGACATAGTGTTGCTTGACGGCGGGGACGTCATGGAAAAAGGCGATATGGTCGCTTTCAAGACAAAAAGCCGGGTCGTATACGAAGCCATGGGCAGAATGGGGTATACGGCCGGGGCGGTGGGCAACCATGATATAGACCACGGAGCCGAACACCTGAATGAGTGCGCGAAACTGGCCAACTACGCATTGTTATGTCTTAATCATTTCGACGCATCCGGAAATCTTGTATTTCCCCCCTCCCTTATTACCGAGATCAACAACATAAGGATTGGCATTCTGGGGATGACCAACATCCGCACCAGCATAAAAGAAGACGGGAAGCGTCTGGCCGCCGCGGCGAAAGAAATGAAAGGGAAAACGCATCTGCTGATAGTAACGGCGCACATAGGCTCCCGTGAATGCGCGGAACTGGCCGCAATGGCGCCGGAAGTTGACCTTTTTGTCAGCGCGCACACCCACGAAGCGCTGCACACGCCGCTTGTGGCGCCGGAGACAGGCGCCTTGATTGTGCAGGCGGGACATTATGCGCGATATATGGGACATCTCGAACTGGTTGTGGATTTGGAAGGGAAAGAAATTATTCAGCACGAAGGCAAACTTGTTTTGATGGACCACGACACAATGGCGCCGGACCAGGAAATGCTCGACTGGATAGCGGAAGTGGAGCGGCAGGTGTGCCCGGAAGCAACAGAAATTGTGGGCAAGGCGGCTCAATTCATCAACGCGCAGAATATGGGCGCCCTTGCGGCGGCGGCGCTTCGGGAATACGGAAAAGCGGACGCGGCGTTTTGTCATTCCGGCAGAATTATACGCAGCGGTCTGCCGCCCGGCGACATAGACGTGAACAATCTGTTCAGAACCGGCGGCCAGCGCGGCCATGAACTTGTTGCGTTCACCATGACAGGCTCGCAAATGGGAGCGTATCTCGCGGGGCTTGTTCAGAAAAAACGAGGCAAAACGGAATGGGCTGGATTCAAGTCCTCGCTTGCCTACGACAGTGACACACGACTTTGGACTGCAATAACCGATTTGGAACCGGACAGGCAATATCACGTTATCATGCCAAAAAAGGAATGGCACGAGCGTTTCCAAAGGGTGGCGCAGGAACACGTCGCATTTGAGGGCTTCGACTCGGATGCCGTATCGGAAGTCAATTTCAACTTCACCCAGGCGCTTGCTGCGTACGCGCGACAAATAACCCGACAGGGCGAAACATTGGACGCCCATGTAAATGCGTTGTTGGAAAGCCGAAGGCCGTAGACGGCGCGCGACGCCTTAATTACCGGAGGCCATCTTCGCCATCTGGCGCTTTACCTTTCCCCAAAAATCAGGCGACGCCATAATTATGTCTGTGAGTTTTTTCAAGCGCTCGCCCGTCTCGATATTAATGAGATGCTCCATTTTACAGGCGTCTGAAAGCGCGTCGTCTTTTTTAAGTCCAAGAATCTCTTCAAAGAAACACCGCAAAGTTTCAAAATTGTTGGAAACCAATTCCGTAATGCGGCGGCCTTCTTCGGTCAACAACAAAAACCGATTCGGATCCTCCGTGACCCATCCGCGCTTTTTCAGTTGCGCCAGCGCCATCGAAGCCGCGCCGCGCGAGACTTCAAGCATCTCCGCAATATCTGTCGTGCGGGCGTAGCCCAACTCGCTGCGCAACGCCTCGATTGCCATGAGATAATGCGCCCGTGAATGCGACAGATTTGTATAGGTGTACTCGCGCCACGCCGAGCCCTCGGCGCTCATGTCCCGTTCTTTGAAATCTCGAACATTATCTGATGCGTTTTCCATTGACAGTCCGTTCCTTTCGACCGTGAAATACCATGACTACCCATTAACCCGGATTAGCTCGCCAATCAAATTTCTCTTACGTCTTCAACCCAGTTTCCATGGCGTCCGGTATTCGTAGTGCAGCAAATTGTTCGCCGCGTCATTGTTTGTAAATCGCTCCTTTTCGGCGTCCCATTGAAGATAGGCGCGCATATCCATCGCAATATTGGCAAGATGGGCAAAACAGGTGGAATAATGTCCCTGCTCGACATCGCTGATCGGAGTATTGCGACTTTTGACGCAATCAAAGAAATCACGCATAAGCCCGACGGTGACATCCCCGTCGTTAATCATTTTTTCAACCGGTTCCATTCTCGGTTCGTTCGACTGAAACTGTCCGCCTCGTTCCGGCACGATTTCAAACCGGCTGCCCCGTGCATACAAAGTGCCTTGGGTGCCGCGAAGTTCGATCTCCGCCGGGCGCGGAAAGGGCGTGTTGCCGCTCGCCTCATATTGCCCGAAAACCAATAGACACCCTGACGGCAACTCGAAAGTGGCTTGCATTGTATCCGGAATGGTACGGTCATCATCCACCGCATACCTTCCACCGTGAGCGGAAACGGCCAGCGGCGATTGCTCATCCAGCAGCCAGCGAATCAAATCAAAATAATGAACGCCCCAATTGCCGACTTGAGACGAATATGATTTCCACCATCGAAACTTATAGGGGGTAATGTTATCCTGGTATGGGCGAAACGCCTGCGGTCCCAGAAACATGTCCCAGTCCAAATCATCCGGCGGTTCACTCGGCTGTGATTTTCCAATGCCCGAGGAGAACATGTTGCTGACACGGTAACAATGCGCCACGGTTACTTTCCCGATGGCGCCGCCCCGCACCATGTCGGCCAGTTCCGCATACATTTTCGAGGCGCGCCGCTGCAAGCCGACCTGCACGATCCTGTCGTTTCGCCGGGCTGCTTCAATCATACGCCGCCCCTCGTATACGGTAAGGGAAAGGGGCTTTTCCACATACACGTCTTTTCCCGCATCACAAGCCTGAATCGTAATCAGCGCATGCCAGTGATCGGGTGTGGCCACAACAACCGCATCTACATCATCACGCTCCAAAATCTTTCTGTAGTCGCCATAGAAAGCGGCATCCGGGTATTCTTCTTTCCATCTTTTCAGCGCTTCGCCATGCACGTCACACAAGGCGACAATTTCCGCATCCTCGTGCGGGACGATGGCGTCTATCAGTTGGCCGCCCCTGTTTGCCGTGCCGATAACGGCGACACGGATACGTTCATTCGCGCCGTGGACGCGTCCGCCCATCATTGCGCCCGCGCCAATAGCCGCTGCGAGCGAACCCCGTCTCATAAAACTCCTGCGTGAAATGGATTCATCCATGACAATCTCTCCTCTCCTGTCAAAAAACGCGTCACACCAACATAGCC
>DSBB01000236.1 GCA_011046175.1 Candidatus Hydrogenedentota bacterium
CGGTAATACTGCGCGGCGCGGATTCCTGCATGAGCGTCTGCGCCGCCTGTAATTGCGATTGCGCCGTCCGTATGTCGCTTGAGACGGTGCTCGGGGTATTACTTGGCGCCAAACCGCCAAGGAAGGTGTTTAACGCGCCCAACTGTTGGGTCGTCGCGTCGAGGGGCGACATGGCCGCATCCGGGGTGCTGCGGCGGCGGGTGGCGGAAATATCGCCCGTCACGTCTAGTTCGGGATACCGCGCCGCGCCGGCCTGTTGCGCCAGCATCTCGGCCTGGGTTAACCGCGCCGCAACCTGCTGTAATGTGAGATTTCCCGTGAGCGCTTCTTCGATAAGATTGTTCAACTCTTCAGAATGAAACGCCTCCCACCAGCGGTCCGGAACAGGCGCGCGGGTTTCATACAGCGTGAACGCATCCGGCGTATGCGCTTCTTCGGCAGTGCGCGGCAATGGAGCAAAGCGCGCGCAGGAAAGTGCCAGAAGCAAAACGGCTGACGCGAGCGTTACCCTCAAAGGCATTGTGTAATGCCGGTATGTTCTTTTGGTTCTGTGCAAAATACTGCTTGTCAAACTTTCAGGCGATTCGTCGGCGCTACGATGCGCAGCACGTGTTTACAGTCATACTCAGCCCCAACATGCAGAAGGGAATAAAGGATAACAATTTCGTTCGTATAGATGCGAATAATACTCCATTATGGAAAACCCCAATTCTTGTATTTTAGTTCCCGAAATAACATTTTTTCGGGAGACATACCCGCGTAATACGAGATGAGACCCGGAATGTGATGCGTTAGTTTACACGATATTAAAATGGAATATGCAACATTTCGAATTCATTCGTCGTTAATTTAATTTGCATTGTAGCCTGGTATTTCCCGGGCAATCGCGGCAAGATCAATGCCCCGCGCCTCAAGACGTTTCCGCGCATGCAGATAACCGGCGCTTACCAAAATTGCCCACATCATGTAAATCAGCAGCACCAGCGGCGCTTCAAAGGCGACAAGCGTTATGAACCCGGCGGAACAAAGCGTTGCAAGTATGACGCAAACCCACAGCGCGGTGTTGGGAAAATGAACAAAGGCCGATTGAAATCGTTCAGGATATCGGGAGCGTAAACGCAACGCCGCAAGCGAGATGGGTATGGACAACATCATAATGCCCACGGCCACCATGTAGCCGCAAAAGGCAATGCTGATGGGGGTAATTGTTAACAGGCCGGCAAGAAAACAATAAACGGTTACGGCGTTCATGGGCGTGCCCGTGGGCGCGTGTATCGTTGCGAGCCACGGCGACAGCAGGCCGTCGCGCGCCTGCGCGAATAGTTCGCGGGGCAAACTGCTTGCCGCGGCGTTCAGGCTGGTCAGTCCCGCGCTCACCGCCGCGATGTTAAGGAATAGAAGAGAATGGGGCCCCAGAAAATTTGCCGCGGATGTTGCCAGGGGCGCGCGCATGACTTGATAAGCGTCATAATCATAGGGAACCGCGCGTAGAAAAACGCCCGTTACCGCCACATAGACGGCAAGGATTATCCCGCCGCTGATAAGCAACGCCAGCGGGATGGTGCGCCGCGCATCGCGCACTTCCTCGCCTATTTCGGCAAGCGCTTGCGCGCCCATGCTCAACGTGTACGCCAGCAGCACCGCCATAAAAAAGGGGCCGGCGCCCTGCGGCAGGGTAAACGACAACGCCACGCCGGAGCGGGTTGCGCCACGGAAGACATATATGCCCAGCGCCAGTAATAATTGCGCCACCAACAATGCCTGCACTTGCGTTGCAAGGCGCAAACCAAAGCGGTACACGCAGTAAAGCAGCGCAAGGATGACAACGCCCACCGCATTGGGGGAGACGTCAAAGCCGGATTGCTCCACCAGATAGGATGCCAGCCCCTTGGTTACCAATGCGCTGGAAAACGCGCCGCCGAGCACGCCGCAATGGGACGTAAGCGCGCCAAGATAAGGCGTGAACATGCGGCTTACAAAAAAATAGCCGCCGCCGGCGCGCGGCAATGCGCTGGCCAATTGGATCAGCGGCAACGCGCAGGCCATGGACAAAACGACGGCAACGGTAATGGCCAGCCAAAGCATTTCGCCGGCCAGCGCCGCCATGGGCGCAACCAGCACAAAAATGCCCATACCAATGACGCCGCCCACCACAATGGCGACGGTGCCGGTGAGACCGATGGAGCGGCGCAGCAGGGCGGGCGCAGGGAGCGCCGGCATTCCTTCCGACATGACCGTTCCCCTTCCAATTGTCCGTTACCGAAGGTTGAAGCCGTACACGCAATGGGGCTACACTCATACATCAATGAGCAGATATTGTGACATAATGCGCGAAAAAGATCAACCTATGCAAAAAAATGGAAACGGGAACGCCATGAGCGGCCTTTATCATCACTACTGCGAAGTATTTCAGGGGCAACCCATGCCTTTTGCCTTTGTTGATCTGAATCAGTTTGACCATAATGCCGACATGACGCTGCGGCGGGCGGGCAACATGCCCGTATGCCTGGCCTCGAAGTCCCTTCGCTGTGTCGCGTTGATACAACGTCTTCAGAAGCGTTCTGACCGGTTCCATTCCATTATGGCGTACAGCGCGCGCGAAGCGGCCTTTTTGTGCGGACAGGGGCTTGACAACATCCTTGTGGCATATCCCGTATGGAGCGAGGCGATCGCGGCGGGCATTGTCGAAAAGATTCGCGAAGGCAAAACGCTTGCGCTCATGGTGGACTCCAAGGAACAGGTGGACCATCTCGATGCGCTGGGACGCGCGGAAAATGTGGTCATACCGGTGTGTATGGACATAGACATGGCCACGCGCTATCCCGGTCTGCATTTCGGGGTGCTGCGCTCAAGTATTACAACCCCGGAACAGGCGCTGATATTATGGAAGCATATACGAGGCTGCGGACATGTCCGCCTGGACGGCGTCATGGGATATGAGGCGCAGATCGCGGGCTTGCAGGACAGGCCGCCCGGCGCTTTTTGGAAAGGCGCGCTTGTGCGCTCACTCAAAAAACGTTCCCGTCGCGAAGTGGCGGAACGCCGCGCTGCGATTGTGCATGCCTTGCGCGCTGCAGGCTGTGAATTGCGCTTTGTGAACGGCGGCGGCACGGGCAGCATCGAGTCCACCGTCAAGGAGGATGTCGTAACCGAGGTGGCCGTCGGTTCCGGGTTCTACTCACCCGCGCAGTTCGACCATTACGAACAATTTCACCATGAACCGGCGGCGGGCTTTGCCATTGAAATTGTGCGCCGGCCCGCGCAGCATGTCTATACCTGTCAGGGCGGCGGCTATATCGCTTCGGGCGCGGCGGGACGGGATAGACTGCCCCAACCCTGGCTGCCGCAAGGCGCAAAACTCACCGCGCATGAGGGCGCGGGAGAAGTGCAAACCCCGGTAATATACCAAGGGGGAGAACATCTGACGTTGGGTATGCCCATATTCATGCGACACTTCAAAGCGGGCGAATTGTGTGAACGCTTCAACACCCTGCTGCTGGTCGAAAACGGCAGGATTGTTGACGAAGTTACAACGTATCGTGGGGACGGTCAGTGTTTCGTGTAGACCATGCTCACTGTAGGGCCGTGTCGCACAGGACCATGTGTACACGGCGTTGGCGCAGCACATACGTTATGCGGCGCCCAGCAGCAAACTGATGCGCAGATAGAGAAACCATAGCATCCGCAACGCGAGCAGCAATACCACAATAAAACCGACCGCTCCCAAAATGTTGCCGGCAATACCGTTTCGCCGTTCGCCCATGGTGTTTTTTCGGTTGGCGAGCCACAAGAGCGTCCCCGCCATGAGCGGATTGCCGATAACGGTCATGGCCTGGCCGAAGATCATGAGGTTTACCGGCGGGATGCGGAACCACAACCCGATGGACGCCATGACAAAACCGGTTGTCAACACCACCACCGTGAAAATGCGCGGCCAGCGATCGTTAAAACTGCCGGGCAGCCCCAGTCCGTCC
This sequence comes from Candidatus Hydrogenedentota bacterium, assembly GCA_011046175.1. GTDB lineage: Bacteria > Hydrogenedentota > Hydrogenedentia > Hydrogenedentales > CAITNO01 > SLFT01. Next base: position 3,975 of record DSBB01000236.1, read on the forward strand.
GCCAATGCCGTGCCGCCAATCATCGAATTGATTAGAAAAGGATTCAACGCAACAGGAATCAATCCGATGCAAAACACGTAAAACGCCGTCTGTCCCAGCAACGGGCGCAACGTCATCGCCAGCGTGGCAAGGTTGTCCGCCGGTCTCCCCAGTATGACCGTGCCCGCTGTGGCCATGCTCATGGCGCTCACCAGCGTCAAAACGCATACGCCCGCAATCGCGCCGCCGATGCCGCGGTCATAGTCGTACTTGCCCCAGCCTTTGTCGCGCACCAGATTCCCCTGAAAGAACGCCCCCGCACTCGAG
>DSBB01000105.1 GCA_011046175.1 Candidatus Hydrogenedentota bacterium
CGGCGGCGCCTGCGAAACGCGCACCTCCGCGAACAACGGCTGCGCCGCATTCACATCCGGCGCGCCCGCGCCGGGGGTATCCCGCTTGCCCTGTGCAAGAATCCGGCGCCACCGGTAAAAACACTTTGGATTCAGGCCATGGCGCCGGCAATACGCCGCCGCCGAAAGACCGCTGTCCGCCTGCGCCGCCACATGCCGGCCCCACCGCGCGCGATTCCGCGCCTGCCTGCCCGGCCCACGCTCCGCCAAGAATGCTGCCATCATGAATCCTCCAGGACATTCCCGGAGGCATCCTGCCACGAAACCCGGGGCAAGAGAAGACGGCCTTCACAAGACGGTTATGCTGGTTTCGCCGTGCTGTGGCAATGAACGCTTGGTTTGGGGCATGAAATCTAGTCGAAGAACACAAAAAATCGCCATACAACCGCTTTATTTCCAACTGCTTATGACTCCTTCGCGACAAACGCCGGAAACACTGAGGCAGACTTGGCGGGGAAAAAAACGGGTGCAGATCTGCTGATACCGCTAAAATGTAGTATTATAATAGTTGTGGACTCCTGATTCGGAATTGTGTATCCTAAGACGGATAAACGACTTAGGCCAACCCGAGAAAGGAGTCCACAATGGTTACGCAGATGATGATAGACGCCATGACGGCCATGATCAAGGAAAAGTTGATGGTTTTCTGCGGGGACGCGGCCGAAGGCCCGTTGAACATGGCTGCGGCGGAAGAGGTCTGCCGGGCTATCCGGTTGACGGTGGCCGAGGTGGGCAAGGCGGGGTTCAGAACCTACCTCGAGGCGAAGGAGGAACAGAAGGACATCGTCGTCGTCGACGGGGAAACCTATCGTTTCAAGCAGTTCACCAGGAAGTCTTTCTTCGCTCCTTGGGGCAAGATGGAAGTGAATCGGAAACTGTTTCAGAACGCCTCGGACACCAAGTCGCACGTTCCGCTTGACGCGGCTTGGAACATGACGGACGAACTCATGACCGTGGAGGTGCGCGAGGCCTGCGCCTTTGCTTGCGTCCACATGACGCCGGTGGACGCCGCGCAGCTGTTCGAGAAGAGCAGCATGTTCCAACCGGACCCCACCGCCATCAAACGGGTGTTGCGGCGAATCGACGCCGTGGTGTCACCGGTCCGCGAAGAGATTGACGAACGCATCCGCATGGATGAAGAAGCGCCGAAAGGCGTCCGGGTTCTGGCGGGGAGCATGGATGGCGTGAACGTCTTGCTGAATGAACCGGGCAAGAAACGGGGGCGGCCGGCCGAGCGCCCCGGGGGCGAGGCGGCCAAGGAAACGCCGACAGCGTACAAGAACGCCATGGTGGGCACGTGCTCGTTCTACGCCGATGTGCGCAAAGACGAACACTGCCCCGAGCGGCTCGCGACCCGCTATGTGGCCCAGATGCCCGAAGAGCACGCGCTCACCTTCAAAGCGAAGTTCGAGGCGGAATTGGAGGCCGCCGAGGCCCAGTGCCCTTCGAACACCGTGAAGGTCATGTTGTGCGACGGCGCGCGCGGCATCTGGACGTATATCGACGGGAACACACGCTACGACGGCTACGAGAAGCTCGTCGATTACTGGCACACCATCGAGCACCTTTCCCTTGCGGCCGAGGCCCTGTTCGGCAAGGGGAGTCCCGAAGGCGCGGCGTGGTACACGAAGCACGCCAAGTGGCTCAAGGAAAAGGTGCGAGGCGCCCAGGGGGTGCTGGATTCCATCGACTACTACGCGCGCAACAGGAAACTGCCGGCCGGCCGTCAAAAGGACTTGAACACCCAACGCACGTACTTCGTCCGAAACAAACACCGGATGACCTACGCGGACTTCCGCGAACGCGGGCTGCCCATCGGCAGCGGTCCCGTGGAGGCCGGATGCAAGAGCATCGTGAAATGCCGCCTATGCCGCAGCGGCATGCGCTGGTCGCGAACCGGAGGGCAACGCATCCTCGACTTGCGAACCTACGTCAAATCGAACCGCTGGGAGGCATTCTGGCAAGAATACAAGCAAGCAGCTATCGCACTTTCAGCGGTAGCATGAGAACTGCACCCAAAAAAACAAAAGGCTTGACTCCGTAGTAGGGTACGGAGTGTATACTTGGGACGAAGCGAACGGAGGAAACCGTTATGAACGCATTGACCATCGGAAAAGTGGCCCGGCTTGCAGGAGTCGGCGTGGAGACGGTGCGCTTCTATGAACGCGAGGGACTGATCGACAAACCGCCGCGCAAAACGTCGGGATACCGGCAATATCCCGAAGATACGGTTCTTCGCCTGCGCTTCATTCGGCACGCGAAGGAACTCGGGTTCACTCTCCGGGAGATCAGAGAGCTACTGGGCCTGCAATCGGATGGCGAACGAGCCTGCGACGAGGTGCGGTCTCTGGCGGAGGCCAAGATCGCCAACATCGAGGAGAAAGTCGCCATGCTGGAGCGGATTCGGGAGGTCCTGGGTGAACTGGTCATCGCCTGCAAGAGCAACAAGAAAACCGGACTGTGCCCGATCTTGCGGGCCATCGAAAGCGAGGAATGACATGAGACGAATAAGTGCCAACTTAATAATGGTGATGGCGGCAACACTGGGGTTCGCGGGGTGGGCACAGGAACCGGAAAGCCCACGAGAGGTCGTCATCAAGGTCAACGGGATGTTCTGTCCGTTTTGCACGGCGGGAATTGAAAAGCGCCTGAAGATGCTGGATGAGACATCCGAGGTGCGAACCGATCTGGCGGGCGGCGAGGCGATCGTGACGCTCAAACCGGGAGCCGAGTTCGTCGAGGAACATTTCGCCGACGCGATCGACCGCGCTGGTTTCAGCCATTCGGGAATTGAATTGCGCGATGCCCGCCTCGGCGCAGCCCGAGCCGAGCCGAGCGCGCTCGGGACCGTTTCGGCCGGAAATGTAACGCACGGGAAGCCAGCCGGATGGCGTTATGTCCGCTCGATCGGCGGCGCGGGGGAGGACGCGGGCCAATTCGACCAGCCAATGGGCATCGCTTTCGCGCAGGAAGGCTGGTTCGTGGTGAGCGACGCCGGCAACGCCCGCGCGCAGCAGTTTCACCCTGATGGCCAGCCGTGGCGGCAGTGGTCGGTGAGCGGCGACGGGCAAAGCGAGTTACGCAAACCCGTCGGGGTGGCAGTTGGTCCCGACGGCGATATTTGGGTAACAGATTATGAGGCCGATACAATTCACCATTACGGTTCGGCGGGCGAGCCGCGAGGCGTCTTCGGCCGGTCGGGCAATGACGAAGGGGAGTTTGACGCCCCGCCGGGCGTGGCGGTGACGGCGGACGGATTGCTCGCGGTGGCGGACTTTTACAATCACCGGGTGCAATTGGTAAAGCCGGACGGTGAGTTCGTTCGATCGCTTGGAGGTCAGGGTTACTCGAACGGTCTAAATTACCCCACGCGCGTGACGGCCGCGCCTGATGGTCGTCTTTGGGTGGCCGATGCCTATAACTATCGTGTCGTGGTTTTCGATCCTTTATCGGGGGACATAGTGCGCCAGTTTGGTAAAAAGGGACATGGCCCAGGAGAGTTCGACGTATCGTCCGGGATTGCCCTGCTGCCGGGCGAGCGCGTGGCCGTGGTCGATTTTATGAATCACCGGGTCCAGATATGGACCGAACAAGGTGATCTTCTCGGTGACTTTGGCGAGCAAGGGGACGGCCCCGGACAGTTCGAGCGACCAACCGGTATCGCGCTGTCGCCGGATGGGCGATTGTATGTGGTGGACTGGGGAAATCAGCGGCTTCAGGTTTTCACGGAAGAAAACCCGAACGGAAAGGAGACGGAGCGGTGAAAACATCCCCAATCTACTTCGCGCTGATGGTGGGACTGATCCAGGGACTCGGCGAGCGGGCTTGGAGCCAGGCCACTCCCATCAACACCGACGTGGCGATTCAGCCGGCCGAAGGCCAGCTCATCTATCGTAGCCAGTTGCGCTATCGCTCGTCCGATCTGGACGATCCAGACGCGGACGTGACGACATGGATGCAATCTAACGTTGTCGTGTACGGATGGACTTCGCGTTTTTCGACAGTGTTGGGCGTGCCGTTGATCCGGCGTGATTTCGAGGCCGATGGGCTGATGGGGCGCGCCACGGATGAATTGGAGACGGGTATTGGAGACATCACGCTGCTGTTGCGTTATCAACTCTGGAAAAAGTTGGGCCACCAGGAATCGCAAACATGGACGGTCCTGGGAGGCGTGCAAATCCCCACGTACGACAGTCCTTTTTCGTCGCGCTCGTGGGATCCGATCATCGGGA
>DSBB01000083.1 GCA_011046175.1 Candidatus Hydrogenedentota bacterium
GGTTACGTCCTCGCCAAGTCCGCCGCCATCGGTGTATACATTCGACCTGAAGCAGTCGCTTTCAATAACAAAATCCGTGGCGCCCCGCACGAGTATGCCTTCCACCAGACCCGTGTGGGCATTGAACACCGGGGAACCGGAGTTGCCGCCATAGGTGTCGAGATTCGCCACGAAGTAACTGGCTGACGGATTACTGCGCACCGCGGTGGCTTCGCCAAACGCGATTTTTTTCGGCAGGCCGTATGGATGACCGATAACGCCGACATTTTCTCCAACGTCAACGGAGCCTGTGCGTCGCAGCGGCAACGCCCGCGCTCCCGGAGCGACAATTGTCCTGTCAAGACGCACCACGGCATGGTCGTCATCGCCGATGCCGACGCGCGATAAAATTTCCTCGCCCGTGTAAATCTGATCCTTGTGAAAGTAAAGTATCGGTGTCGCCGGATCGGTCATCTCAAAACCGAACAGGAACCGAACGTCAGGCAGATCGTATGCGGATACGCAGTGTCCGGCGGTGGCGACCAAGTTGTCGCCCACCATGAACGCGGTGCAAAACGCCGCGGTCGGCTGGTCGGCAAAAGGCTCGCCGTCGCAGGGCGGTTTTCCGCTGACCATATACGCATAAACGCTAAGGGCATACATATCCTCGGCGGTTGCGGTCAAATCGGATGCGTACACGACGGCGCATGTCGCCGCCGCCCATGCCAGCCTGTCCGCATCCGTTTCTTCATATACATCAATACGGTCGTCCGCGCCGTATATGACCTTGGAATTGTTGACAGGCGCCGTGGCGTCCCAGGGCGCGCCACTGGGTTCCGTTCTTAACAGATCATGGTTTTCCGCTGCGCTTGCGGCCAATCCGGCGGCCAGCACAACTATAACGCCCCATCGCTGAAGGATATCGAATTTGGCTAAACACATGAGTGGCACTCTTTCCGGTTTTGACGGCATATCCGCGCCGTCTCGCATGCGGCAACCCAACTTGCGCGTGACGTCTCCCGCCCTGCCCGTCCTGCGGGTTGTCATCTCTTTCTCATGCCAACGAAATTATACCATAAGCGCAGAGAACCACACTCCCTGCAAGCAAAAACGCGCCTGTTCAACCGGTTGTCTCCATACGCGGCGCTCCGGGCGCCACAAGCGGGGTAGATTTGTGATGGACTGAAAGGGTAGAGTAAACGGCGCGCCGGATGGATATCCATGCCCAACGCGGGCTTCGCCCCCAGCCCGGCGCAGCGTCCGCGATTTCGCCCGGAAGAAGTGGCGCCTGCGGCGCGGGTTTGATTTAACGGAGATTTATCGAATGAAAACACCCCCAAAACCGGCGTTGCCTCACGAGTTTCCCGGCGCGGTATGGTACGGTGACGAGGAGATTGAAGCCGCGCAGCGCGTGTTGCGGCGCCAGTCGCCGTTCCGGTATTACGGGCCCGAGTGCGGCCTTGAAGTGGCGCGATTTGAAACGGAATTCGGGCGTTTTCTGGCGAGTCCGCCGGGAATGCCGTGGCCGGATGACAGCGGTCTTTATGTTACTGCGGTGAATTCGGGTTCGGGCGCGCTGGAAGTGGCGCTGGATGCGTTGGGTGTTGGCTGCGGCGATGAGGTGCTGGTGCAGGGGTTTATGTGGATATCCAGCATTGCGGCAATAGTGCGCAACCGCGCCATTCCCGTGCTGGTGGATTCGGATGACACGCTGAACATGGACGCGAAAGCGATACGCGCGCGGGTAACGGCGCGCACAAAAGTGATCATGCCCGTGCCCATGCTCGGCGGTGTGGCGCGCATGGGCGCGATTATGACCGAGGTGCGTTCAATTAACGCGGAACGGCTGTCCCGGGGATTGCCGCCCATCAAGGTGCTTGAAGACTGCGCCCAGGCGCTTGGCGCGCACGCGCGGGGCGTCCCCGGTTCCCTCGCGCCCGCCGCTGACGAGGGCGTCCATCGTGTCGGGGCATTTGGCGACGCGGCCATTTTCAGTCTGCAAATCAACAAGAACATTTCCGCGGGCGAGGGCGGCATGATTGTCACCCGCGACGCGGAACTCCATCGGCGCATCGAGGCGCTTCACAACGCGGGCTACGCAAAGGACGCCGACGCGCCGCGGAACTGGTATGGCGACGCGCCGTTGGGTTGGGGGCATGGCCGCCGCATGTCGGAGCTGCAAGGGGCGGTTGCGCGGGTTCAGTTGCGGCGCTTGGACGGCATACTGGCCAATATGCGTCACAGTCATGAACGTTTTGAAGATCATGTGCGGCGGCTGGGCATGACGCCCCGGCAACACGCGGATACGACGCATCCCGGCGACACCGGGTATTACTGCATTTTCCAACTGCCGCCGGGGCCGAAAGACGAAAAGGGAAAGATCATCCGCGGGCGCGCGGTGGCCGCGGCGTTGAATGCGTTTGCTTTGCATCCGTGGTTTCTGCATGATTTCGAGGTGCATGTGTATTACAACATAGAGCCGCTTGTCGCGAAACTGCCTGTCGGCAACGGCTGTCCCTGGCGCTGTCCGCGCAATGCGTTTCATTCGGCATATTCCTATGCAAGGGGCGCGTTGCCAAAGTTGGACGAAGCGCTTGTGACGCATGTGGGAATTAATGTTCCCAGTCGTCTGACACGCGAGCAGGAAGACGACATTATTTCGGCGTTGGATTATGTGTTCAAAACAGTGATTCAAGAATGAACCGTCCGGCAAAAGGCGGGCCGGCTGTGCCCGGGAAAGCGGACGAGGAGGTTGCCTAATGAGCGAAACGCTGGCGAGCGGGACGAACGCCATAAGAGCGCTGGACTGGCTTGTGCTTTTCGGGTACGCGGTCGCCATTGCGACGCTGGGCGTTTATTTCTCCAGGCGCCAGAAAACCACCGAGCATTATTTCACTGCGAGCGGACGCATTCCGGGTTGGGCCGCGGGATTGTCGCTATTCGCCACGCTGCTGTCGAGCTTCCTGTTTATCGGCTTTCCCGGCCAGACCTACGGGCAAAACTGGGAAGTGCTTATGAAACAGTTCATGACGCCGCTGGTGGTGGTTTTCGTGGCGATTCTGATCATTCCCGTGTTCCGCAATCACATCAAGGTGAGCGTATATGAATATCTGGAGCAGCGCTTCGGTTATGGGGCACGGGCTTATGGAACGCTTTGCTTCCTCGCGGAACATTTTTTCAAGATGGGCGTGGTGCTGTCCGCCATGTCGCTTGCAATCTACACCATCACCGGGTGGAATCAGGACGCGCTGATTATCGGGCTGGGCGCGCTGACCATCACGTACACCTTCTTCGGCGGCATTGAAGGGGTCATCTGGACGGATGTGGTGCAGGGACTGCTCATGCTTGCCGCGAGCGTTTTCGTTATCCTGTTTATTCTCTTCTTTGCGTCAAATGACGGCGCAACCGCCATTCTCGGCGCGGCCATTGAAGACGACAAGTTCAAATTGATAGACCCTGAATTCGACATGCGCAAGCGGACGGTGTGGGTCATCGCATGGATGGGCGTATTTCATTTTATGCTGCGCTATACCACCGACCAGACCATGGTGCAGCGGTACATGACGGCGCCGTCGCTGCGCGAAGCGCGCAAAAGCGCCATTGTCAGCGTGGTGGCGTGCATGATCGCGTTCTGCACCTTCTCGCTCATCGGCACGCTGCTCTACGGGTTCTACAAACTCAACCCGGTGCGGCTGGGCGCAGGCGTGGAGAAGGCGGACCAAGTGTTCCCGTGGTTTGTCGGGCACGAGATTCCGGGCGGATTCACCGGCATTATACTTGTCGGCCTGCTCGCCGCAAGCATGTCCACCTTGTCGTCCGAATTCAACAGTTTCAGCGCGTGCTTGACCACTGATTTCTATGAGCGGCGCATCGGCAGGCTTGAGAACCGGGGCAGACTGCTGTTGTCCAAATGCATTGTGCTGGGCGCGGGGACAAGCGCCATTGCGCTCGCCCTGATTCTCAGCCGCTATGCGGGCGGACTGATGGAACTGGTGCTCGAGGCCTGGGCAACCATTGGCGCGGTGCTTGGCGGCGGCATTCTTGCCGCCTTCTTTCTGGGCATCTTCTGTCCCCGCGCAAACAAGCGCGGCCTTTACCCGGCGTTGATCGTGGGGTTTGTGCTGACCCTCTGGTGCTATGCCACGGCCTACGAATGGATTGAGTTGCCGGAAACGCTGGCGTTTCTGAAATACCAGTGGCACACCTGGTGGCTCATTGGTTTCAGCAACGTGTTCGTGTTTGTGCTGGGTTATGCGTTGAGCCGGGTGTTTTCCGATAAGCGTCTTA
>DSBB01000181.1 GCA_011046175.1 Candidatus Hydrogenedentota bacterium
ACGTATAATTGTCTGACGAGGAGATAAGACTATGTACAACATTTTTTTAAGCGGTTTAGCCGTGTCCGACCAAGCGCAAACCGTGGCGTCTCAGACGTCTGCGCTTAGACAAGCGGCGCAATCAGCCGCGGCGGCGCGTACTGATGTAAGCGAAATGCGGGACCAAGTCGAACGCCTTGCCATGCTTACCCAGGCCATGTGGGAGCTTGTCGCAGAACGCCTGCATTTGACGGAGACCGATCTTGAACAAAAGGCGCAGGAAGTGGATTTGCGCGACGGAAAGGCCGATGGCAAGATGAGTTCACACCCGTTGCGGTGTCCCCAATGCGGTAGAGTCTCCAACTCCCGGCATAAGAAATGCCTCTATTGCGGGCTGCTTTTTGAAGGAAGCGTTTTCGGTTGATTGTCAAAATCGCTGGCGGTAAAGATTTTTTTCCACCGTGTTCGTCATGGCCGTCTCGTTCAGATCGCCTCCAAGAAAAGCGTTTACCGCGTTGGCAACCGTCGCGGGCTCGTTTAATGCGTGCTGGTGTTCAATGAACAACGTCCTGACATTTGGCTGGACGTTAAGCCATTGGCGTGTTCTGTGCAGATGGCGGCGATAAACATGACGCAAACGCTCATTCTCCTGCTTCAGCCGTATCGGGTCCGCGACGTCCGCCTCAATTTCGCCTGCTTCCACGCGGCGCAGCAACATGGCCTGCTGCGACGCCAGCACCTCATCCAGGGAACGGTTTATGAAAAGGACGGAATAGTTGTGTTCGCGCGGCAGGCTATCCAATAAGAATGACACCACCTTTAAGGCTTTGCCCACGGCAAGCCCCATCCATGAAGCATCCTTATCCAACTGTTTAACAGGTTCATATTCATAATAGCCGCGCGGGTTGTCTGCGTCCGCTTTCCGTACAACATCCGTGAGCGGCTCAATACCGCCCGCTTCCAGCATACGCATCACCATTGAAGTTCCGCTGCGCGGCAATCCCGATACGATTACAATATCATCACACATGGATATAAACCCGTCATGGGTGGCTATTCCTCGCCCATTTCCCAGCGCAAAGCGCCAAGCCGCGTCTTCATCGTCTCCAAAATTGTCGCGTATTTTGGATTTTCCGCCAAATCATTCCTTTCCAAAGGGTCGGTATCGAGGTCATAGAGCCGGTAGTGTTCTATTTTGGGGTAGTAAATTAATTTATGATTTCCTGTTCTTATCATGCGCTGCTTGTCCATATAAGCGCCGTAAATTGTCTCGTAACTGGTTGTTTTCTGTCCCGCAATCAGCGGCATAAGGCTCTTGAACTGCACATGGTCGGGAATATCAATTTTTGCCAGTTCGATGGTGGTGGGCATAATGTCCTGCAGGTACACGGGCGCGTCAATCCGCCGGTTTTCGGGTATGCCCGGGCCGACAACGACAAGAGGCGCCTTCATGCTGTGCTCGTACATGTTTTGCTTTCCCATCAGCCCGTGTTGTCCCACTGCAAGCCCGTGATCGGCGGTAAAGAATATGAACGTATTATCGGCGCGGCCTGTTGCTTCCAACGCGTCAAGGATGCGTCCGATTTGCGCGTCCGCATGAGAAATGATGGCGTAATATTCGCGCCGCTGAACGCGCACGGCGTATTCGGCGCGCGGAAAGGGGGCGAGTCTTTCGTCACGCAGGTCGCGTCCACAGCCGATGGCGTCTTTATGGGGATATTCCCCAAGGAAATTATCAGGAACATGTATCCCTTCAACGGGGTGCATGTCCAGATATTCCTGGGGCGACTGACGCGGGTCGTGGGGCGCATTAAAGGCCAAATACATAAAGAATGGCTGGTCATTATCAGCAGCGTCGCGCAGGAAATCCACGCCGTCGTCGCCCACCACTTCGCTCCAGTGTTTACCGCCCGTCCAGTGGCCGCCCAGTTCCGGATCGGTCGGGTCGAAGGTATCCAAAGCGCCCTCCTTCGGGCGGTCGTATTGCTCCGGCACATCGGGGGGCATGCCGCCGCGCACGTTGCGGGCTATCTGAAACGCCTTCTCCGCCTTGCAGTTTACGTGCCACTTTCCGGTCATGTAGGTGCGGTAGCCGGCGCGCTCGAGATACTGCGGCCAGAGCCGTCCCTCAGCGCATTCCCTGTCCACATGCGGGTCCACCGCTTTCGCATTCCACAGGAACCTGCCCGTGAGCAGCATGGTGCGGCTTGCCACGCACACCGCGCCGTGCCAGCCGCCCTGGTTATAGCAGTTGGTAAAGCTGACGCCGCGCCGCACCAGCCTGTCGAGATTCGGCGTGTGCGCTTCTTCACATCCCAATGCGCGAATACTGTTATAGGTCTGGTCGTCGGCAAAAATAAACAGGATGTTTGGCTTGTTTTCATTGGTTTCCGGCGCGCTTTGAAAGGACGGCGCAAACGATAGCGCGCCGAGCGCGGTCATGGTCTGTCTCAAAAAGTTCCGACGGTTCATGGAATGCTTCACTTCTCCTCCTTATGCTGTTACGCGGGAAACAGACATACTATACCGAAGGGTTTGGATCGTTTTCATCATCGGCCGGTGGCGTGTGTGCGTCCGCAGAGAAAAGAACGCTGTACCGCTGATACAGCAGCGCCGCCACCACCAGCAGGAATCCGACGCCAAGCCAAGATACGATGCGGTACACAGCGGCCAGTTCAAACACGTCAATTAGAACCGTTTTGGCAGTTGTCAACGCGAACAGCGCAAATCCCGCATATCGGCGGGCGGGTATGCGCGTAATAAGGCCGTGCCATATCAACGCGCAGGCATGAAGCGCCCAGACGGCGGATACAATGCCCAGAGCCATGTCAGCGTCTATCAGGGTTGTCTCCCTACCCCAGCGGATCAGCTCCGAAAAACACAGCAGCGCCAAGACGGCGTGCCCCGCCAACTCGAGGCCGATAAGCGTTATGCTGCGTCGCGCGAGGACGATGTCCTTTAGACGGGCGACGCCCCACCACATAAAAATGACAAAAAAGAGTCGTGGAAGAAAGAATAAATTGAACAGCAACCATCGGCTGTCGTGTTCGATGCCGCCAATGGAGAACACAAAAACCAGTAATGAAAAGGCGTACAGACCCTGCATTATCCATGCGGCGGCTGTATTGCGCTGCGCAACCGTAAACCACAACAATGGAAGCGGGATGATTGTCCACAGGAGCATCAAAGACATTGAAGCGTTCACGAACCAGCCGTCATCGCGCCGAAGTTCCCAATACTGAAACGTTTCGACGGTGAGCAGGAAGCAAAGCATTATCAACGCCGCAAGCGCCATCACTCCCGCCAAGGGTTCGAAGAAGTCTTTATTCGCTTTACGGTGACGGTTCACAACTCCCGCGCCGCAAACTACAGCCAGAATGACAAACAGCCATGCGCCGAATGAACCGTTGAATATTGGAACAAACGGCGCGCTGTGCAAAGGGAGGTAATAAAGCAGGCCGCCGCCTGAAAGCGTCAGCGCGATAATACCACCCAAGCGGGTTAATTCATTGCGAAAACGGAAACTCAACCACAACAGCACGACGCCTTCCGCCGCCCAGGCAATGGGAATCGTGTAAAAACGAAGCCACAACGGAACGACAAGCGTCAGCAACGACATGGATATGACCAGAAGCGATTGCCCGGTCGGCGTCGGCTCCCGCACGCGGCGCATCCACAGGTTGTACAGCAGGAATACCAGCAATGCCTGCATCAACGCAACAAGTCCCAGCGAGAACTGGTGTTCCTTGAACAAAATACTGTAATAGCAGAACAGCCAAAACAGGGAGTTGCCGATAATAAGCGTAAGACTCTGCAACCCTTCCGGAACACCACGCACAAGACTGTACAGGACGGGAGCGATCAGAAACATAAGATAGAACACGGTTGTAAATGTCAACGCGGGCGCCATTTGATCAGGATAGGCATAGTATTTGTCGTACCACGCAAGATACAATGCCGCTGTTCCCGCAAGGCAAAGCAAATCAAGCAATCGCCAGCGGCGGAAATAACCGGCGCCCAGCGCGACCAGATTAAGCGCCGCAACATACGTGAAAAGCGTCCATGGCGCATTCTCCCCGGTTGACAGAAATACGGGACTTAAATAGCCGCCCAGTACCGCAAGCATGGCGATGGGCACGGCGTTGTGCAGTACGGACAGGGAGACCGCGAGCAGCGTGACAAATACCGCAAAAAGCATGGCAATGCCCGCGCCGGTTAAATGGTATACTTGAAAAGCGAAAAATATGCATAAATAGAAGATGGCAAGGCCGCCGCCGGTGAAC
>DSBB01000226.1 GCA_011046175.1 Candidatus Hydrogenedentota bacterium
GTCCATGGCCATCAACAATCAAAAATTGAATCCACAAGTGGATACCGTCTGTCTTATGCCAAGCGAACCTTATCTGTTTCTCAGTTCACGGCAGGTAAAGGAAATCGTGGGATTCGGTGGCAGCGTCAGCCATTATGTTACGCCCGGGGTGGAAGCGCGTCTGCTCAAAAAAATGAAGGAACAGGCATAGCGTCTCAATCATTAACGGGAAGTAAGTTCGTTATTTTCGGCGCTGCCGGAAGCATTGCGTATGTTCCTGAAAAAATCAGTCAACAGAGCACCGCATTCATCCGCGAGAATGCCGCCGCAGACGACAGATTGATGATTAAAACGGGGATCCTCGAGCAGATTCATCAGTGTGCCGCAACAGCCCGCCTTGGGATCGTATGCGCCAAAATAAACTTCCGGGATTCGCGCAAGGATAATGGCGCCCGCGCACATGGGACACGGCTCCAGCGTTACGTAAAGCCGGGTGTTTTCCAACCGCCAACTGCCCAAATGCGTTGCCGCAGCCGTAATGGCAATCATTTCAGCATGAGCGGAAGGGTCTTGAAGCGTCTCGCGCTGATTGTGTCCCTGGCCGATAACACGCCCCTCCTGAACGACAACGCAGCCCACGGGCACCTCGCCCGACGCAAGCGCCCGGCGGGCAACCTGCATGGCGCGCCGCATAAACTCTTCGTGCTGTGATGCAAACATGTAATTCCTTTTCGTGTGCATATTGTTGTTATTGAAAACTGTTGACAGGTATAATAAAGGTAAGGATGGTTGTTGAACACAGTTGCAATGACATTTTAAGACTTTCAAAAACGCCCGGACAAACAGGATAAGAATACATTTCTGACAAAGACTTGATATTTTGAACGAAATCATACATAATAAGTCAAGTAGGCGCAGTAGTGATTTTAACAGTAATGCCCTGAATAGTAAAGAGTAACTTGGAGATGAAACACGAAAACTTTGCTCCGCCCGAATACAAAGAGGGTCTGGAGGCAGACGCTGTCTGCGGGCAATGCGGGAATGTAAACCCGGAAGGCACGCTAATCTGCAAGATGTGCGGCAACAACCTTCGCGATCAACGCATGTTGCGCATGGCCGCAGACCAGCTGTTGGAGGCTGAGAACGAACCTACAAGCCGGTCTGTTTTTTTAATGCGCGCGCTCCCGGTTTTAGCCATCTTGTTCGTGCTCTGGCTGGGGCTGAATGTCGGGAACATCAGCAGCATGCTTATGAGCGCTGATAATGCAACGGACGAAACAAACACCATCTACGTTAACCCGGAATCTTTCTGGAACGGGTCGGAAAGCTCCATTTACGATGCGATGCAAACAAAACTGACGGCGCGGTTCCCGAATGAATCCGACGCGGAAAATGCACGGTTAAACACCAGATCAACAGGCAGCATTAGAGAGGGCAGATATGTCTTGTACGAGCGTATGGGCACAGGCATACGGTATGTTGGTTCTGCGATAATTCAGATGGAAGGTGATGTCTGGCATTACAACGCGTCGCTCATGGACGAAATAGAAATCAGGGGGAAAGCCTCGATTTTTGATCAGATGTTGTCATCCCAATGGGACCAGGCCGGCGCTTTATACCAAGGTGATTATTATGCCGTAACGGGCACTGCCTTGGCGCAGCCCGATGGCAGCATATCCCTCAACGGCGAGTCCAGCCACAGCATGCGCCGCTTTTCCGCCGTAGCCTACCATTACGGCGACCGCTAATCTGACGGGCCATTCCCCGTCGGATGCCAATGACAACCGCGTTGCGTCAAACGTTTGCGCTCACACGATTGGGCGCGCGACAAGGCGGGGAATTTCTCAAAACTCCGAAAGGTATATGGAAGTGTCTGACACAGGTTTCTTTTCAAGATTACGAGACGGACTCGGCAAAACACGCAGCCATCTGATTGGAGGCGTCAAGCATATTTTTACCGGAAACGATCCTGTCAGCGACCAAATGTTTGACGCGCTTGAAGAAAGTCTCATCAGCGCCGACATCGGCGTGGCCACCACCGCGCAGATTATTGATGATATGCGCGCCCGCGCAAAAGCGGACAAAATTGTTGAACCGCAGCGCCTCTATCAAACACTGAAAGATGAAATGATTGTCATGTTCGGCGCTGAGCAGCCGGCGCTTCACTGGCAATGCGAAGAGTCCCCGCACATCATGCTCGTGGCGGGCGTCAATGGTTCAGGCAAAACAACCACAGCCGGGAAAATCGCTTTCAAACTGGCGAACAGCGGACGCAAGGTGTTGCTGGGGGCCGCGGATACGTTCCGTGCGGCGGCAACCGAACAACTCGCCGTTTGGGCGAAACGCGCCAATGCAGACATCATCCACCACAAGGAAGGGGCGGACCCGGGCGCCGTTGCGTATGACTCTGTGGATGCGGCCATTGCGCGAAAATGCGACAATGTGATCATTGACACTGCGGGAAGACTACATACCAAGGTCAATCTGATGGAAGAACTGAAGAAAGTGCAACGGGTCATCGGGAAAAGACTTCCCGGAGCGCCGCACGAGGTGTTGCTGGCGCTTGACGCCACAACGGGGCAAAACGGATTGCAGCAGGCCAAACAGTTCACTGACGCACTCGCCGTCACAGGCATTGTGCTCACCAAACTCGACGGCACTGCCAAAGGCGGAATGGCCGTAGCCATTTACAAACAGCTCGGCATTCCCATCAAACTCATCGGCGTGGGTGAAGGCGTTGACGACCTGCAGCCTTTCGACGCGCGCCAATTTGTGGACGCCTTATTTGATTAACGCCCTTGTATCTTTGTCAAAAAAGGCTTACTCACAGCCGAACTTGTCGCGAAGCGTCTCCATTGTTTTTCTTAACGATACGCCAAAATAGAGGCGTCCCAAAAATGCCGCTTCCGTCCGCATGCCCATTAGCCAGAGTTCGCGCAAAAAAGCGTCTCGTTGCGCAACATCCAATCTGTCCCACTCCGGATATGATACTGTGCGCGTTGATTCCATAGTGTGCGGCGGCGACAAAAGACGCACCGCCTCCTTCTCTCCGGGTTGTATGGCGTTCCAGCACAATCGAAGAAGGCGGGGCGTCACAAACCGGATGGGAAAAGGACCAGACTTGCCCGAAGCGGCATACCGGTCGTTCATCGCTGCTCTTTCGGTCAGGATGGTTTCCGGTACGGGATTAGAAAGGGTGATGTCCAAATAGCCGAAATGATAACGGGTGGCGCCAAAACGGTGGGGGAGACGCAGCGCCTCACGCACGCGATGAAGTGCGGCAATTTCTTCGCGGGGCACGAAGAGAAGAGAGATACGATCGTGTTTGACTGCATAGCCTTCGGAATAACTCATGTTGATATAAATGCCTTCTGCGTCGGCAATCATCAACCAGCCGCTTTTCCGGCACGAAAAACAACGCCATACTCCCAATGCCGATAATACTAATGCCAATACGCCGGGAACAAGCGCCGTATGCCAGTTGAGGCCGGAACCCTTGGGCATAAGCGCGTACAATGCAATAAACCCGAAAAACATGCCGCCATAAAGGAGCCCGCGATACGATATGTCGCGAAAAACAACTGAATGCCGCGTTATCGGAGCATTTTCCGCGTGGCGCAAACTTACAGACATGTAATTAGCCTCCTCAGACTATTGACGGAACTGTCGGACAGTACAGGCAAAGGGAGAGGCTGTTACAAAACGACCCCGGCTTTTTTTTACCTTAACCTACAAAAATGCAACCTGACCCGACGTTATGGTATCTTACAGGATATAATAATTGAAGCCATTCTCTCAAAAGGACAGGTACGCCTTATTTTGATTTTTACCAAGAGCCTGCTTCTTTTCCACACAAGGAGAAATGCATGAACACCCACATCACCCGTTCTTTAACGGTTTGCGCCCTCATTGCGGTCGCCGTACTCTCCGTCGCAATTATTTCGGGACAATTCACGTCGGATGTCTTCGCCGTCGAGAATAATATCAACATGGGCGCCATATTGGACAATTTGCTATGGCCAAAAGCCATGGAATCCATTGAGCCGATTTCCCAATGGACGGGCCGAACCATTGTCACATCGGATAACAATGCTTTCCATCCTACGGCGCTCATGCCCGCTTACGCCCATGTTACGGGAACTCCCGACCCCGCCGACACCATATTTTATGTTATGCACCCAGGGGTTGAACCCGCATTTGGAAGCGTCACGCATGAGAATGTTACATATTACTACTGGCAACACGCCGACGGCGTCTACATGGGAC
>DSBB01000126.1 GCA_011046175.1 Candidatus Hydrogenedentota bacterium
GCATTCCAGCACAAGGAAGTTTTCGTCAATCATGGCGGCGATAGCGTCGGCTTCGAGGGGAATCTCCTCCCCCGCCACCGCCGCCTCGGCGCGGCGTTGCAGCGTGATCTCCGGGCCGACCCACAGCGCATAGGACTGCGGCGAGAACAGACTGGGATACGCGGCCCGCTCCACACGCAGGGACGCGACGGGAGTCACCGGATCGAAAGGGATCAGTTTGCCACCCGGTTCCTGCTTCTTCTCCCGCATCGTCGCGCAGGACGACAAGCCTCCCACCACAAGCAGCAGACAACCCGCCGTTAGCACGCCACCCAGGTATTTCATTGTTGTTCCTCCGCCGGCGGAGGCGACACCACCACGCCGCCCTCCACCCGAACCTCCAAATCGCCACTTGCAGAAGTGGTGGTTTTAGGGGTAATCCGGTCCATCGCGCTTTCCGATTCCGGACCGCCTTTTCCGTGTCTTTGCAGCATCATTTCGCCGCTATCGGAAACCATTTTCACAATGCCCATCGGGCGCACATCATCATTCACCCAAATCTGCACGGGGCTTTCACCGGTTGCCTGGCCATCCGATTCGCGCGTAATAATGATGCGCTCCGCCATGATCTCGCCCATCGGCGTGGCAACCTTTTCCTTCCCGGAAGATTTTCTGGTTTCCTTCGTTTTGGATGCGCTGCTTTCGTCGGAGACTTCCACCGGCACGGCAATGGGCGGCTCCGCCCCTTCCTTGATAAAAATCTTGTGGACATTCCTGGGATCGCTCGCGGGACCTGTGATGAGCATCTTGTATATCGCCGGAAAACCTTCCTCTGGAATGATCTCCGTTTCCAGCCAATAGCCGTCCTTGCGCTCGACTTTCTCTTTCCCGACTATCGCCTGCCGCACGAAAAACTTCCGCCCAGTGGTTTTGTCGTGCAGTTCATACCACGCATAGACCCCCGGCTCCGGCTTTATGAGGCTGCCGGACAGCACATCCCCGACAATGCCCTGCGCGACGGCCGGTGAAGCCAACGCCACGATATACAGCACTACAATCACACGCGCGCCTTTCATGCCGCCAAGACCTCCTTTCTTAAAAAGCCCAACAATTATTGACACCCTATCTTATCATGGAACGCACGCCACTCGAAAGCGGCGGTCACCGCCCAACGCCCAACGCTTCCTTGACAGACCTGTCTTTCTTCGCTATAGTGCGCGGAGATGACTTGATGCAGGAGTGAACGGATGGGAGGCGACATACTCTTTCCCGCATCTGGGGTTTCAAACCCGCACATGGCGGTTTCAAGGCACTATTGGCATGCGCATCATCACCACGCTTGACCAGTGCGGCGCGTCGGATTACGCGGTGCTTCTGGGAACGCTTGCCCGGTGGGCGGCGAGCGTGGAGCGGCTGCGCATTACGGCCATCACCGGCGATCTCGACGCGGAGACGCGCGCGCTACTCCAAGCGCAGGTGCACGAATTCCGTCATTTCGATGATTTCCAGGTCGCCCGCGATTTTGCGCCGTTTCTCCCTCATCTGGGGCACCCCATCGGAAAATTTGCGAAACTGTTCTTTACATTGGAGCACTTGCAGGACGCCGATGACGCCGACACCGTGCTGTTCCTCGATCCAGACACCTATGTGCAGCGCCCCCTGAATGAATTGGAGCGCTTCGCCTCCAACGAGATTCTCCTTTTCGGGTATCAGTTTCAGAACATCCATCACGCGTTCCGGCCCAATGCGCGTCTCGCCGTGGCCGATGCCTTCGATGTGCCCGGACCGTGGCGGGCCTCATATTTCTATGAACTAAATACCGGCGTCATCCTCGGCACGGTGCGCGCATTCAAAGACGCCATCGGCCCATTCCGTGAATTCGTGCTCCAATCGGAATACCTGAGGTCCGCGGAAAGACTTCTGAACAATCACTGGCATGATCAGGACTGCTTCCGATACTACCTTCGCAAGACCTTACCCCTGAATATCGGAACACTGGGACTGGAGCATGTTTTCACCACGACGCACGGCGCCGCGCATTGCCTCTATTTCGACCCCGTCCGCTCCCGATATGTCACCGCGTGGGGCGTCGTGCCCTATGTCGTCCATATGGCCGGCGGCAGCATCAACAGAATCCCTTGGAAACACGAATGGATGCGTCCGCCCCAGCCCTCGAAACAGTCCTCTCCCAGTCGTGAAACGTCTATCCTGAAACGCCTCCTTGATCTTTCTCCTCTTGACATCATACGAATAGCCCGTAGATTCATACGGCGCATTTTATTCTAGTTGTGCCCGCAATAGATTCAATCATGGGATATTCAAGCATTCATATTCGGTCAACATTCGTGTTCGGTTAAGGAAGACCACATTGCGCTTACGCTCAACATTTTCAGCCAATTAGAGGGCGGCGCGAATCCTTCTGGATTCCCGCTTGCGCGAGAATGACGCGCTAAAATGAGGCGCTCTGCACAATTCGTCATTCCCGCGCAAGCGGGAATCCAGAAAACAAAACCCATGTTAACCGAACACGGATAGTGGATATTTTAAAAAAGGAGAAATGCACGGTGATAGTGAGAAAACATGATGTCTTTGTCTTGATAGCCGCAATGTTACTTTTGTGCGTTTTTCCCGGTTGCGACAGTACGGAAGAACCCTCAGACGAGTCCGGCACCGCTTTATCGGAACAAACAGATGAACCAGAGAGCGCCGTCGCGTCGCGGGATGTGACGAAACTGCATTTCGAGGGGGACCTGATGCCTTTGCCTTTGCACATTGGTCAATACGTGCTGCACGGTTTTCCCATCGAAGGCGAGTTACATACCAAACCTTTTACTTTGCACGAACCGTATACCCTGTATTTTGTACCAGCCGTAGAAAAGGGCGATAAAAACAGCATTTTTCGGCTGGAAGCCCTAGTGGATGGCGATGCTGTGGAACTGTACCACAGACCGTTACAGAACCCGCACGGCGCCATTGCGTATCATTTTGTCGTCAGGACGGAACTTGCTTCCTTCACCGGAAAAACAATCGTGTTGAGATGGTCTTATTATGATGACGAAGATGGCGGCGCACCTGCGCGGGGAATCGTGGGCGGCATCGAACTATACCCCACCCACCAGCGACCAACAAGGCCGGACATTGTTCTGATCTGTTCCGACGCCCACCGATATGATTTCAGTCTGACGCCCGAAGCCGAAGAACTCATGCCGGCATTTACTCGATTCTGCAGGGATTCCGTTGTTTTCCATAACGCCTACGCAAATTCGACGTGGACTATTCCCTCTACAACCGCCCTGCTGACGGGCCTTGAGCCTTTCCGTCATGGAACCGGCTGGCGCGTGGACGTGAACCAGGAACTGCTCGACCGCGCAGGAGTGGATTCGTTCATTCGCGAGACGAAATTCGCAGAACGCCGCAACTACAACATAATCAAGCACAATAGGAAGCACCTCACCATACAGGAGGCGTTGAAAGAATTAGGCTATTACAACGTCTGTTTTACGGAGAATTCATGGCTGCTTTTTGCGGAAACTCTGGAAGACGGATTTGACTTCGTGGGGCGTCCCTCGCATTTGAAACGGGCGGGTCTTGGCAACCATACGCTCGAAGATGTGGCCGCGCGCATCTTTCGGCATCGTCCCGAACAAGCCCCTCTGTTTCTGTATCTGCACTCCAATCATGTTCATGATTACATCAATGATGAACCCATCCTCAGCGCGCGTGAGAATAAACGGGAGAGTCTGGACCGCGATGAATTGCTTTCATGTTATAAGAAACGCGTTCAGGAGTTCGATGAACAATTCGACATTTTGATTCAAACGATGAAAAACATCGGGATTTATGAAAATGCAATTATCATTTTTTTCTCTGATCACGGCGAAATCCTAATGGATTGTGACAGTACGTATGGGCATGGCAAGCAAAAGGATGAAAGCCTCCTGCGCGTACCGCTGGTTCTGAAGATGCCCGCAAATGCTCCCGTGGCGCAGCGCGCGCGTTTTGACCATGTGCAGTTGGTAGATTTGGCTTCGACCATCGTTGATATGGCCTTGGGAGATGTCGCTCTTGACAGTCTTTCCTATCCTTTCAGGGGCGTCTCCCTGCTCGGCGCGGCCCTTCACGGTGATCTCATTCCCGCCCGCAGCATCCTTAGCGGGTTTCAGTTCTACAGCGATGAAATCGCGTCAGTGCGGCAAGACCCATGGAAATACATTTACAATTTCACCCGGGAAGAGGGCCGGCTTATCAAC
>DSBB01000443.1 GCA_011046175.1 Candidatus Hydrogenedentota bacterium
GCGTGATCCCGCCGATATCCTGGGGGAGACGTTGCCGTGATTCAATTCAAAAACGTATCAAAGGAATACAAACGGGGGCGGGAAACAGTCTGCGCGCTGACAGAAGTGTCTTTTCAGGTGCCAAAGGGTAACATGGCGTTGCTCTGTGGCGCGTCGGGCAGCGGCAAGACAACGCTCATCAATCTGTGCGCCGGTTTGGCGTCCCCTTCCAACGGCGAAATTCATGTCGGCGGCAATCCGGTGCATGCAATGCGCCAGGCAGAACGCGCCGCCATGCGGGCGCAGGGCGTTGCTGTGGTGTTTCAGTTGTTCCATTTGTCTCCTTATCTCACGGCTTTGGAAAATGTGCTCCTGCCGTCACTGGTCGTGTCGGTTCCGGACGCGAAAGAACGCGCGCTGCAACTGATCGAGCAATTGGGAGTTACCCATCGCATAGGCCACCGGCCAGGGGAAATGTCCGCCGGTGAACGGCAGCGTTGCGCATTGGCGAGAGCATTACTTGCGCAGCCGAAGGTCATACTCGCCGACGAGCCGACGGGCAACCTCGACGATGAAAGCGCGACTCTGGTGCTGGAAATGCTGAACAGTTGCCGTGCGGCGGGCGCAACAATTCTGCTTGTGAGCCATCATGCCGCAGAAAGCGTGAAGCCGGACATGGTGTTCCGGCTTCAAAAAGGAAGACTTGCGGGCATGCAGGCAAAAAACGGCGCGCCACTGTAATACATCGTTGATTTATTCTTCGATTTCGCCCTTTCCATTTGCGTGAGAAATTTCCTCGACAACGGCAGCGCCCGTATTTTCAGTAATGTCGGTTTCTGTCGTATCAACCGGAATGTCAGCGGGCAGGACTACAACAGATTCTTGTTCCTCCGGTGAACTTTCATTTTCGTCGGCGATAACGGTATTGGTTTCGTTATCAGCGGAAATATCCTCCGCCATCGGCGTGTCAGTGTCTTCAGGGCTTTCTTCCGGCATTTCCGTGAAAACGTCCATGTCTTCCAAAATACGCGCCAATTCGTCGGACTTCACTGAAAACACATAGGGCAAACCGGATATGACGGCTTGATGGCTGCCGTCACTTTCGCCGGAAAGTTGCAGCATAACCGGCGTCTTGTCCGTTTGATATACGGTAATGATTGTTGCAGGCTGGACGGCGTCCGGCGTTTGGTCAAGAAGAAAATTGTCCACTTGGAACGCATTCAATGTATAAACAAACTCTTCGACATCGTTCAATGACGCATCAGCGCCTTTGCCGTTGATTGTTCGGCGCCATACACTCTCGTCTATCTCATCGCGGTCAAGCAGTAAATCTAGATCGTCGTGAGCAACCGTAATGCGTTCCACGGCGTCCATATCAAAATCCAACACGGAGAGGCTGTACAAATCACGCACAGGCGGCGTAAGTTTTTCCGTGTCGGCGCGCGAGAGCGCAAGCATGGCATCGTTATTGTCAAAACGCACATAGCGTCCCTCCGTGTGCATGGCCGGTTGCCCGAGATGAAGCGTGCGCGTCTCTTCCGCGGCGGTGTGAAGCGTCAGGGTTATGTCGAGTGGGCCGACATCCCGGTCCGCGTCAACATAGTCCACAGGCTTCAAAGAACAGGCCGCCGACACCAAATTGTCCAGCGTGGTTTTCTGGATGTCAAGACTTAAAGCGGGTTCTGTAATCAGCCATTCTTCCGCTTCTTTTTCCAAGGTCACCAAACCGTCCGGACGGTTAATAACAATACGAGTAACGGCCTCTTTCTCCACAGTCCATTCAGGAAGGGTGAACAATTTCGAGCCTTGCGGGAAGATTTGTTCAAAATTATATTTGGCAATCTGATAAATTAAAGGCGGTTCTGCGCCTTCCAGTTTTATGTATGTATCGCCGCCCGGCTTGTCGCGTCCCCCCCAAAGCACTACATCATCCTCGCCTTCCCGCGATAGGGTGGCTTTGTAAAGGGGAGGCTCAAAACCCCAGTCTGCCGGTTTTTCAGGATCAACGGCGTTGGTTATTACAAGCGAACCGAATTTGCTTAATAGCGTTTCCAATTCCGTTTCTTTGAATGTTTCCGTGAAACCGCCCGAAGCAAGCGTCCACTTATATTCTATTTCCGGTTCTTCAGGCGCAACCGGGACCTTTTCGCCCTCCTCACCTTCCGTATCTTGATCGGATTCTTCTGTTTTTTCAACAACAACTTCTTGGCGTTCAAAGACCAGTTCCTTCTCGGGATACTGCAACGCCACGCGGGTTATTTTTTCGCGGTCCAACTCAAGCAGTGTTGTTTGCAACCATTTGGTGGGTTTCGGTATCGCCGAGTCACCTGAATCGCTGACGCCTGCTTCACGTCGCAAATTTGCGGACTCGACAAATATCTGATTGCTTCCCCCTTTGCGCACAAATACGGTGCGGAAATCGGCGGACTTGCCCACCAAAATATCCATTACGGGAGCATCAGCGCCTTTTTTAAAAAGTTGAACGTGAAACGCTTCATCATCTTTGAGGGAGAACTCGGAGAGGCGGGCGTCCGTATCCGCTTTTGCCCTGGGTTCGCCCTTGAGGTTGAGCGCTTTTTCAAGGAAACCGTCCAGTGTGCTGTTGTTGACAGGCGCATTGTAGAGACTGGCAATGCGCCATGCGTCGTTTTCGCGCTCGAGAACGACCTTCTCGTCGGGGGCCGCGCCCGAGTATAATTCAACACGCGCAATGTCTTTTCGGGTCAAGCCTTCAGGCGCGAGGGTTGCAAGGCCGATTTGCTCGGCAATGGGCGCGGGAGGCGCCTCTGTGGCCTTGCGCCAGGCAACCAATCCAACAAGAAGCGCCAGAATAATGAGGAATGGTACAATCGTCTTGATTTTCATAATCTGTCTCCGTCCCTGTCTATTTGCTATTTGTTATTCCACGAGAACAACTATTTTTCTTCTTCGTTGGTGATTCGCACCTGCTCCATTGTGTAACTGTTCCGGGCGCGTTTGCGCATGGCAAAAAAGCCCAGTCCGATACACGCAATAATAATATTGGCCAACCCGTAATTTGCCAGTTGCCATACGGTTCTTTGCCTGTCGGAAGGACGCGTAATGATGCGATCAATCGGTTTTGTGCCGCGCACGTTTACCAGATGCTCGCTTAGTGTTACCGCGTCCACAGAATTCAGGAACAAATCCAGATTGGCGGCTTGCAGGAAATTCTTACGGAACATTTGAGAGCATCCAAGCAGCACCAACTGGGCGGGTTTCGGTTCCACTGCCGTCGCCGGCGGCTCATCATCCTCATCTTCTTCCATGGGCGGCGGCATGCCCGGACGCGGTTCCGGTTTGGGCCATGCCGGTCGCGACGTATCCGCGAAGGCGTCGGGAAATTGGCCGCTCACCAGGGCCATAAGGGGATATGCTCGGGCGCCGGTGGACGGCGACTGAAATGACGCCTGTGTCATGGGGGCGTCTGCGTCAATCGCCCATGCGCGGTCGCTGGTGCGCATTAATACCTCCGCGTCAAGTCCCAGTTCCATCAACTTCTCCTCGTCCAGTTCCAATGCCGTTCCCCACAGATAAAGGACTGCCGCCAGGCGATTTGTAATGGACGTGTTTTGATTCATGGTTGTGTTGTTAATCAGGATATGG
This sequence comes from Candidatus Hydrogenedentota bacterium, assembly GCA_011046175.1. Classification (GTDB taxonomy): domain Bacteria; phylum Hydrogenedentota; class Hydrogenedentia; order Hydrogenedentales; family CAITNO01; genus SLFT01. The sequence goes on from DSBB01000443.1 coordinate 3,604, forward strand.
GTGGGCAGGTCAAAGGGTTGCCCCATCAGCGCGCCCAACAAACCGCCGCTCTGGCTTTGCACCGTTAATGTCACGGAATTGACATCCATCAAAATGTCTTTGCTCACCGCCAAACCGAACTTTTCAAGCAACTGATTTATCTGGGGATTCTCTTCCCGACGCGATACGCGGTTGCCGTCGCGCGTTGCCTGATAGTCCCATTCGTATTGTTGCACTGCCAAAACCACAGACTTTCCTGAATGAAGCGCGCGGTTAATTTCCCAACGTTGCCTGTCGTTCAGGTTGCGGGGGTTGACCACCACAAGGGTGTCGTATTCGTCGGGAAGAGGGCTTTCTTTTGTCATGTCAACCCGCTGCACATCATATTTTTCCATATCCAACACCTGTTCGAGATAGACGTAGGGGTCTTCGGATTCCGGCACCTGCTGTCCCATTTGCATTAACATTTGACGCATTTGCGGATCAATATGGATTGCCTCCTTTGGCGCAACCAAGGCCACGATAGGTTTCCGATCGCGGGTTAGTTTGTAGATTGTGTTTACCAGCTGATATTCCAAATCCGGCAGCGTGTCAGGAATTATCTGCGGGATGATTTCTTCCGTCCTGTCCTTA
>DSBB01000282.1 GCA_011046175.1 Candidatus Hydrogenedentota bacterium
ATTTGATACGATTTTTCTTATCCAAAAATCCGTATTTGTTTCAGGAATGGTTCCTCTGCGACACCGTTTATGTCCATGCCAGAAACATCCGTTCACAAATATCACCTTTCTATGACGAGCAAGTACAATATCGGGCTTACCAGGCAAAAAAGAAACGTGGATACGAAAACGATAGCCCATGCGATGCAAGATTGAACGGACTGCTTTCTCAGGTTTGGTGTCTTTTCCCTTTATTTGGGCCATTATGTGGCTACGATGTTCTTTCGTGAATATATCAACCATATCAGTTTGGCCTTGATAACCACAACGAAAAAACGGTGTCCGCAACTCGAGCAGCCATCAGTGGTGGCACCGCATTGCCTATTTGCCTTGCTATATCAATCTTTTTGCCGAAAAATTTGAAGGTATCAGGAAAACTCTGGAATCGTGCGGCTTCTCGATGCGTAATAGGCCGATTTTGAACAGGATGAAGGTAGCGCCCTTTTTCCGGTTTAAAAAATTCCGTACGTATGGTAAATGCTGGTCTGTCCCACCATAAGCGTCCGAATAAATCTGTACCGCCTTCTGTCTTACGAATCCAACAGGCTGGAGTTAAATCTGGCGCAAGTCTTTGAAGATCAAATCGGTTCATGCCTTCTTTGGGTATGGCACGATATCTTCTTTTCGACAATTCTGTGGGAGTACGTCCGAAATGAAGATCATAAGGAGGAGGAAGTTTGCGAATTTCAGTACCTTCCGGCTTTTTCAAATCTGCGATCGCATCTCGAACTGTCCGCCACGGTAGCGGGTCAACAATGTAGTCATCCAATTCTTCACTCAAGCCTGTTGCGTTCATACTCTTGGGATTATAGTTTGTTTTTTTGGGCGGAAAAAACATACATGGGTCTTTGAAATTACAACCCACTATGAAAGCTCTCTTTCTTGTTTGTGGTACTCCGTAATCTGCCGCACACAAAACGCTTTCGATTGTCATAAAACCTAGTTGGCGCGCTGTTTCCTTAATTTCACCATGCTCAAAGGTATCTAAAAGTTGGGGGACGTTTTCCATTACAAAAATACTCGCGCCACTTCTTTTGACAACTTCCATGAAAGGCCGCCAAAGCTGTTTTCGGGGATCTCCATCTCGCCTTTTGTTTAGCAGGCTGAACCCTTGGCACGGAGGGCCGCCAATAACTACATCCGCCTCAGGAATACGAATCGTTCCATTAGCAAGGATGTCATTGATGTCTCCCTCAATGCAATGTTCCCCGAAATTCATGTTATATGTTCGTACGGCATCAGAGTTGTTGTCATTTGCCCATACAGGCATGAAGCAGTGTCCGCATAGTTTTGTGAACCCCAACGTCATTCCGCCTGCGCCACAGAAAAGGTCTATTAGCCTCGGCTTATGGCGAAGGTTAATAAGTGACCCGGAAGCGCGGGCGTGATATACGGCCTCTTCCTCTCTTGCCATCATGTGTCGGGTTATTTTGCTTATTTTTGTGTAGTCAGTCATGTATGCTCTTTGTCGTTGGCTGTATTTGCAGTGTTATGCCAAGGTCATTTTAGCATAACGGTAAATGAGATTTCTTGAACATAGCTGCGTTACAAGGTAATGGTTGTGCGTTTCTTGGTCAGCCTTTCAACGCGCCGGCGGTCATGCCTTGAATGAAGGCGCGCTGGAAAACAAGGAACGCAATCACCAGCGGCAGCGTCGCCAACAAGCCGCCCGCCATGACCATGCCGTAGGGGGTGCGTATTTCCCCTTGCAACAGGTAAATAAGAAGGGGCATGGTGTATTTGGATTGGGTGCGCAACACCACAAAGGCCCACATCAGATTGTTCCAACTGCCGATCAGCAGGAGTATGGCGAGTGCCGCGAGGGCGGGTTTGCATATGGGCAGCACGATCATCCGGTACAGTCCGAACTCGCCGCACCCGTCTATGCGCCCGGCGGCGAGCAGTTCGTCCGGCACATTGTTGATGATGTACTGCCGCATCCAGAAAATGCCGAAGGCGTTCGCGGCGCCAGGGATGATCATCGCCCAATAGGTGTTCACCAGCCCGAGTCGCGCCAGCACCACAAAGACCGGGATCATGGTGACCGCCCCGGGTATCATCATGGTGCCGAGCACAAAGGCGAACAGGGCGTTCCTGCCGGGGGCGTTGCGAAACTTCGCGAAGGCGTACCCGCCCAGCGAACACAGGAACAAGGCGAGCAGCACATGACCTCCGGCAATGATACACGAATTGAGGAAGGCGCGGGCGAGCGGCGTGGCGGCGAATACGTTGGTGAAGTTCTCCAATACCACGGGACGGGGTATAAACTGCGGCGGCAGCGTGAACATCTGCTCGCGGGTCTTAAATGCGGATACCATAAGCCAGTAAAAGGGAAATAGAAACACGACCGCTGCCCCGCCCAGCGCGATGACGGTCAGCGTTCCGGTGATTCTGTTGCGTGTTCGTGCCGAGAGCATCATGCGGCGTCTCCCCTGCGGCGCAACACAAACAGGGACGCCACAAAAACCATCAATGCGGTGATATATGCCGCGCTTGACGCATAGCCGAAACGAAAATCAGTGAATGCCTGGTTGAAAAGATACACGCCCACGTTGGTGGACGACATGCCCGGGCCGCCGCCGGTCAGCACGAAGGGTTCGTCAAACATATACATGGTGCCGATAAACGACATGATGGCGCAGAACACAAAGGTGGGACGCATGAGCGGTAGCGTGATGTGCCAGACACGCTGCAACGGCGTCGCCCCGTCTATGCGCGCCGCTTCGTAGAACTCCGGGCTGATGCCCTGCAAACCCGCCAGCATCAGCACCATGTTGTAGCCCGTCCAGCGCCATACCAGCAGGATGGACACGGACACCTTCGACCATGACTCGCTCTCAATCCACGGGACAGGTGACAGGGGCGCGAAGGGCAACAGCGCGTTGCCCGTGCGCAACAGCCAGTTGAGCAGGCCGCTCTCTGTGCTGTAAATAAGACTGAATACAATCGCGATGACCACCATCGGCGTGATGCACGGCATAAACACCGCCACCCGGAACAACCCCTGTATGCGTCGTCCGGGTTGGTTTAACAGCAACGCAAAGACAAAGGCCAGCGCGAACATGGGCGGAATATACATCACGCCCATGACCAGCGTGTTCCAGAGCGCGGTGTAGAACGCCTCGTCTTGGAACAGTGTCAGGTAATTGCCGAGACCCACATAGACCGGATCGGTGAGGCCGTCCCATTTCATGAAGCTCAGGTAGAAAGAGAAAACCAAGGGGTATAAACCGAAGATGGTAAACAGAATGAAGAACGGCGAAATAAACAGGTAGAAATGGCGGTGCCGCCAGACTTCATGCCACAGGAAGCTGTTGCTGTTACCGCGCATGGGCGACCTCCCTTCCCTGCGACAACGGTGAGATATTGCGTCCGAGGCGGCGTTGCAGCCGTGCCTCTATGGTTGCCAGAAACACATCGTGGTCCTGCCGTTCCGACGCCCAACCGCTGAGGGTCTGCATCAGGTAGCGGCGCGCCTCGTTCCAGTCTGAGGTGCGCGTCAATGCGGGAATCTGCTCGATCTCCTGCGCGAACAGGCGGCGCACCTGTTGCCCTGCATAAAAAGGGTCAGGCTCATCAAAGAAGGGATGGTCAAAGGCGGCAAGCAATCCCGGAAACAAATCAAAATTACGGTACTGCTCGATTTGCGCGCCCACCGTACACAAGGCATACTCGATGAACGCCCACGCTTCATCACGTTTGTCCGATTGGGCGGGAATAACCAATACGGAGCCGCCCAGATTGCTCACTCGCGGGCCGCCGGGATAAGGGGCGGGCAGCCGGAACACGCCCCAGTTCCCTGCGGTTTCAGGCGCGTAATCCTTGATGGAGCCGCCCAGCCAAACGGCGAGGGGATACGTGGCAATCCGGTCGTTTTTGAATGACGCAAAAAACTCATGGGAAAACGCGTTGATCGGCGCGGCGATGCCGGAGTCCAGAATGGCGCGCAGGATTTCGAGTGCGCGCCGGTTCCCCGGGGCGCGAATCATGATGTTGCCCGTCTCGTCAAAAATGCCGCCGCCGGTCTGCTGCATGAGAATCTCGAAGTATTCGAACAATCCCGCCACAGACGCTGCCATCATCGAGGTACTGCCGTTGCTTTGTTCCAGAATGATTTTGCCCGCTTCGATAAAGTCGTCCCATGTTTCGATGCTGTCCGGTTCTATGTTGTAC
>DSBB01000213.1 GCA_011046175.1 Candidatus Hydrogenedentota bacterium
CGTGGGGGAGGGGGGTAACGAAAAATTTTCGTCTTGCCGTTGCTTATTGTGTATAATATAATTATCATCGTAGCGCGTGGGTATGATTACGATTGAGACTCATTTGCGTGTACGTTATGAGTCACGCAAAAAGTTTGGCATTATAACGGAAAAGTACGTATTTGTTTTTGGGCAACCCGTTGGTGTCGGTTGCAGTATGCACAATAAAGAAGGGGTCAGTGGAATCATGACAAAAATTCTTGTGGTGGACGACGACGTAGACTTGGCGGAATTGATAAAGACAAAATTGACTGCCGAAGGGCATCAAACCTTTGTGATTAATACCGGGGAAGGGGCCTTTGAATACGCCAAGCTGGTAAAGCCAACGATTTGTTTACTGGATATTATGCTTCCGGGTGTGACGGGTTATCAGATATGCCGTAGAATTCGCAAGGACCCGGAATTGTATCGTTCCGCGGTACTGATGCTCACAGCGCTGGGCGAGGAACCCGAAATTGTTCATGGAATGGAGCAGGGCGCTGATGATTATCTGGTAAAGCCGTTCAAACTTGAGCGGTTGATGGATAAAATCGCGTCCTTGAACGCGCTGCTTACCACCCTTGAACAGCGTCACCGGATTACCAATCTCCCCGGGACAGATGCTTTCAAAAGGGAGTTGAATCACAAACTGGCGCGCAACGCCCCCATTGCGTGCGTTTATGTTGACGCGGTCGGATTCGAGGCCTACTGCAAAAGCCGTCCCCATGACGGCCAAGCCAATGCCCTGAAACTGTTGTCAAACGTGATTATCAACCTTGTTAAGTCCGAGGGCATATACGAATCGTATATCGCGCACATGGGCCGGCAGCATTTTGTTGTGATGGTAAAGCTGGAGGATTATGAACGGTTTTGTCAACTGCTGGGCCAGGCATTTGATGAGCAGGTGAAACAGCTTTACACAACTCAGGAAGTGCAACAAGGATATATTTCCGTTCCCAATCGGGAAGGCCGCGAGACGCGCACCCCACTTATGGCGCTGGCCATGGGCGTGGCGCACACCAAGTACCGTCAATTTAAGAGCGCCAAAAAGATGTTCGAGGTTTTGGCGCAAGTGCGTCAGAAAGCGCAGCCCGTCAATGGGAAAAGCGTCGTATTTGTGGATAGACGGCACACGGATCGGTAATGTCATCCCGCAGTGCGGTCGTTTTCTTGTTCACACGAGGCGCCCGGCGCGGCTTAAGGGCGGCGCTTGTAAAGACAGGCAGGCCTGGTAAACATCGAGGTTCCACCGCAAACGTCGAAAAGGAGCCTGTCTGTCAGGGTGGCGCCAAATCCGGTTTGGCGTCCCGCCGCCGTGTGCGCGTGCGTGAATTCTCGTCTTTCATGCATGTTTTCACCATGGCCGGTAATAGGCAAAAAAACGGAGGAGACGTATGCTTTACACAGATTTTGGAAAAACCGGTGTAACTGTTTCGCGCCTTGGTTTTGGCGGCATGCGTTTTGAGAAGCCGCAACAAATTGACGAGATGGCCGCCGTGGTTGTGCGCGCTTTCGAGAAAGGCGTTACTTATTTTGACACGGCGCCGGGGTATTGTGAAGACAAGAGCGAGAGTATCTGCGGGACGGCGTTCAAAGAAATGAAAAAAACGGGACGTCCCTTTTACGTGTCCACCAAGACCTCGGAGGCCCTTCCGGACAACATTCGCCGCCAATGCGAACGGTCACTGGAGCGTCTTAATGTGGATGCCATTGACTTTTATCATGTGTGGTGCTTGGTAAAGCCGGAGGATTTGCCTTGGCGCAAGAAACAGGGCGCCTTGGATGCGTTTCGCAAGCTCAAGGAAGAAGGATTGATCAGGCATATAAGCGTATCCACGCATTTGGAACACGGTTATGTTGAAGCGATGCTTGATCAAGGCGACGGGCTTTTTGAAAGCATGCTTATCGGATTGAACATCCAAAACCATCATCTGCGTTACGACGGCGTGCAGGCGGCGTCTCGGCGCGGCATGGCGGTGGTTACCATGAACACGCTTGGCGGCGGCATATTAACCAGGCATCCGGAGCGTTACAACAACATTATCCGCCCGGGCGACGCATCCATTTTGGAAACTGCGCTGCGTTTTAACCTGTCCCTGCCGGAGATAACCGTGGCGCTTGTGGGATTCAGAAGTTGCGATGATGTTGACGAGGCAGTTGAAGTTGTCAACCGGTTCAGACCTTTCAGCGAAGCCGATATTGCCGCTTGCAGTGAAGAATTGCGCCGCCTCTACCGCGAGTTTTGCACCCAGTGCGGTTATTGCGGTGGTTGTCCGCAGGATATTCCCGTGGTGCGCCTGATGGAAGCGTATAATTGCGGTCTTGTCGAGGGGATGGAAAAGGCCATACAGCGCTTGCATTACCACTGGAACGCATCGGATGTGTCGGCATTGCTGGCGCCCTGCACCCAATGCCGCGCTTGTGAGGATGCCTGCACTCAGCACTTGCCGATACTGGAAAGATTTGAGGAAATGAAAGCGGCTTATGCGCAGATGCAGGCGAGTGGACAGGGTATGGGCGCGGAAGAATGAGACTTATGCCTTTTCCCCTTTGAAAATTTTTTGGAGCGCAAAGTAGGCCGGCTTGGGAACGCACAAGAAGTCTATGACCGAATTGTTGGCGGGGCATGGGAAACAATCGTGACCCATCCAGATAATGAAGCCGCCGCATTTCGGGAATCGCTCCTTGGAGACCTTTGCCGCAAAACCGTAGGCTTCCGCCTGACGCTGTTGGGTCTTTTTGATATATGCCGCAATGCCGGCTTTTTTATCGCTGATGTGCGCCATGTCTGTTTGGCACAACTCCCATTGAATCCACCATGCCGCCGTGTGCATCCAGTAACGTCCGTGTGGCGGCCACACTTGTTGGGGGTCGGCGCAGCGTTCGACGCATTCCAAGGAAGCGGCGCCGGGCATGCCCGTTTCTGAACGGAACAGCGAATCATCCTTTGACCAATACTCGCGCCATTGTTGCATACGCGCATCGAAAGTGTCGCCTGAAAATCCTCCCAAGCCCCAAGGGCCGTGTATGTCGTGGTGCATCCCCTGCCCGTATTCTTTTGCGTCGGCGCAGAAGCGCGGTCCTGTCGGCGATGTCGCAATGAAGCGATGGTGGGGGTCGCATTCCCTCAGCGTATCGCGTAATGCGGCAATGCAGGGATGCCGGTAGTCCACAGGGATGACGGCTGTTTTCTCCTCCGGGCCGCCCCAGGTCAGCTCGTTGCCGCCGCTCCACAATAGCAACGACGCATGATGCGCGCGGCGTTGCGCGTAGGAGCGCGCAATGCGCGTCAGGGTGGCGATGGCGTCCGGATCGTCGGGCGGGCAGTTCTCGACGCCGGACGACGAGAGCGGCAGTTCCTGCCAGACCAGTATGCCCGCGCGGTCGCACAGATCGTAGAAGTCATGTTTCTCCAGAATGCCGCTGCCCCATACGCGCAGCGCATTGGCGCCCATATCGCGATAGAGCGTAATGAGACGCTCATAATCTTCGCGTATCAGGTCGTGATAAATTGCCTTTGGCGGCACCCAGTTGGCGCCCTGTAAAAATACGGGGGTTCCATTCACGACACAAAGCCACGGCTCCGCGTCAGCGGGCGCGCCCTCGCACGGTCGCCACTCGATGCGTCTGAAACCGACTTGGCGCGTATCGCTCCAGGTGACACCGCCATCAGCGTCCATCGCCGAAAGGCGAACATCGTAAAGGCGCTGCGCGCCCAGCCCGTTTGGCCACCACGGTTCCACCTCGCAGGGCTTGGTTTGTAGTTTAATTACACCGGGTACTGCGGGGCATTTCGCCTCGGCGATAACGTTCTGGCCGTCGCGCAGTTCGAGACGGAACGAAGCCGCGTGTTTCATCGAGCCGGCTTGTATCTGCGCCTCAATTGTTCCGCTGGTATTGTCTTCATTGAGGGCGGCATGTACGGCGAGCACATCATACGAGGCGTCGTCGCCGGAGAGCAATGAAATGGATTCCCAAGGGCCCACGGGCACGATGCGCGGACACCAGTCCCAACTGTAATTGTAGCGTGGCTTGAAGTGTCGGGACAGGGAAGTATAGCCAATCTGTCCCTGCTCTTGGGGCGCTTCCGAAAATATAATGCTCAATAGATGTTCCTTGCCGTCGTTCAGTTGTTTGGTCAAGTCGAAGCGATGGGGGAGAAG
>DSBB01000435.1 GCA_011046175.1 Candidatus Hydrogenedentota bacterium
ACTGGAAGGCGTGCGCTATGCGCTGAACATCATGGAAGAGGGCATGGCGCTTTTCGACTCCCTTGACAGCGCGGCGGTGGAAGCAGCCATCGAGGCGGTATCGCGCGTGGAACGCGATTGGTATGAAAAGGTTGGCGCCGGCGAAACGGAATGACGGGTTTAGAGCGCCCCGTTGGGAACGGGGATTTCCACAACGCTGTCCTCCTCGACCGACGTAATGGCGGCGGCGATAACCCGCTGCGCGGCAAGCGCGTCCGCGCCGCTGCCGTCTATCGTCTCCGGCGACGCGCCCGCGGCAACCTGATCAACAAAGCAACGTATCCGGTTGCGAAACGTGTCGTCAAAGGTTTTTTCCGGTATATCGCCAAAGGGCGCGTTGCTGATGATCGTCTTCTCGTTTGTGCCCGCCGGATGCCAGGTCAACTCATGCATCATGTCCTCGAGCACAAACCGCCCGCCGGTTCCCGCAACTTCGCAGCGTTCCATGGGATGTCCCCGCTCGATATCGTAACTGCCGGTAAGCCCGCCCACCGCGCCGCACGCAAACTTGAAGTTGAAATGCGCCGTTGACCAAATCTTCCTGCCGGGCGCGCTCGTCACAAAACATTGCGTCGCGGCAATATCCCCGCAAAAATGGCGCATCACGTCTATGGTGTGCGGATGCAGCGCCTTAAGCTGAAACCAAGGGGACGTTTCCCGCGGATTCTTAATCCACATGGACATGTTTATGAAGAGCAGGTGGCCGAGCCGTCCGGCGTCCACCCATTGACGGGCGATGCGCGTCAGTTTCGTGAACCGATGATTCAGGTTTATGCCATAACACAGGCCGCGTTCACGGGCAAGACGCACCATCGCCTCGGCTTTGTCAATCTCATTCGATATGGGCTTTTCGCCCAGCACATGACAGCCCGCCTCCAGCGCCTGCATGGTGGGCGCGTAGTGGTCGCCGCCATACTCGTGGCCGCCCGTGCATACGCCGCAGATGTCCGGGTTCAAATCGCGCAGCATCTGCGCCGCGTCGTAAAAGGCGGGCGCGCCGAAACGTTTTGACGCCTCATCGGCGCGTTCGGGGATAATATCGCACAAACCAACCAGATCGCAGTCGGGATGTTCCTTATAGTGACGGGCATGCACATTGCCGATGGGACCAAGCCCGATGATGGCTACACGCAACACGGTCGCATTCCTTTTTTCTGTAGTAGGATGGGTAAGGCGAGAGGGACGAAGCAGGACTCTGCATTGCGGCCGGCCGCCCGGCGCGTCCCTGAAAACGTCTCTGTTATTGTACCCTGCCAACCCGCATAAATTCATTTTTCAGCCCGAATAAGAAACGCGGCACGCGGAATACACTCATTCACGCGCGCCGCGACAACTCGTTCACTCAGAAAATAACCGTTGTTCCATGACCAAGAAGTTCAGAAGCATCGTCATTGCGAGAAGGGCGTTCGCCCGACGCGGCAATCTGGGAATACGAGATTGCGTCGCGTTGCTCGCAATGACGTTACGCTGGGTTGAGGGCAAAACCCGCGTTAGCCTTCCTTGTCTTCCTTCTTGGGCGCATCGGTGACAAGACATTCGGTCGTGATAAACATGGCGGCGGAACTCACCGCATTCTGCAGGGCGCATCGGATCACTTTCGCGGGATCAATGATGCCCGCCTTCACGAGGTCCTCGATTACGCCGGCTTCGGCGTTATAGCCGACATTGCCTTTTGCCTCGAGCACTTCATTCACAATGACGCCGCCTTCACAACCCGCGTTTTCTGCAATCGCGGCAAGCGGCTGCGCCATGGCTTTGGCAAGCATCGCGGCGCCGGTCTTCTCGTCGCCCTCAAGGGCGAGCGCCTCGACTTTGCCGCGGGCGCGCAACAGCGCCACGCCGCCCCCCGCCACAATGCCCTCCTCAATGGCTGCTCGGGTGGCGTTGAGCGCGTCGTCCGCGCGGTCCTTCTTTTCCTTCAATTCGACTTCACTCGCCGCGCCAATCTTGATGACCGCCACGCCGCCGGCCAGTTTTGCCAGCCGTTCCTGCAGTTTCTCGCGGTCGTAGTCCGAGGTGGTGGTTTCAATGGCTTTGCGAATCTGATCAATGCGGCCGCTGATTTCCTTCTTTTTGCCGCCCCCCTGCACGATCGTGGTGTTGTCCTTCGTGATCTCGATGCGCTTCGCAGTGCCCAGCTGATCAAGTTCCACACTCTCAAGTTTCATGCCCAAATCTTCGCTGATAAACTGGCCCCCGGTGAGAATGGCGATGTCGCGGAGAATTTCCTTGCGCCGGTCGCCGAATGCGGGCGCCTTTACCGCCGCCACGCTCAAAATGCCGCGCAACCGGTTCACCACCAGCGTCGCCAGCGCCTCGCCTTCGATGTCCTCGGCGATTATCAGCAGGGACTTGCCGCCCTGAGCCACTTTCTGCAACAACGAAAGCATATCGTGGACGTTGCTAATCTTCTTCTCGTAACAAAGGATATAGGGGTCCTCGAACTCAATGCGCATGTTTTCCGTGTTGGTGACAAAATGGGGCGACAAATAACCGCGATCAAACTGCATGCCGTCCACCAGCTCCACTTCCGTCTCGAAACTCTTGCCCTCTTCAATGGTGATCACGCCGTCTTCGCCGACACGTTCAATGGCGTCCGCTATAATGTCGCCAATGGTGGTGTCGCCGTTCGCAGACACCGTCGCCACCTGCTTGATCTCTTCCTGATTCTTGATCTTCTTGGCCGAGGACGCTATCGCGTCAAGGGCCGCCGAAAGACCTTTTTCCATGCCGCGCTTCAAATGCATCGGATTCGCGCCGGCAGTCACCTGACGCAACCCCTCCTGCACCAGCGCCTGGGCAAGCACCGTCGCCGTGGTGGTGCCGTCTCCGGCGTTATCGTTCGTCTTGCTTGCCGCCTGACGCACCATGCGCGCCCCCATATTCTCATAGGGGTCTTTCAATTCCACTTCCTTGGCAACCGTAACGCCGTCTTTTGTCACCTTCGGCACGCCAAAGGATTTGTCCAATAATACGTTCCTGCCGCGGGGACCGAGCGTGGCCTTCACCGCGTCCGCAAGCATATCCACGCCGCGCAGCAGCGCAAGGCGGGCGCTTTGATCATAGAGCAATTGTTTTGCTGACATAGCGTAATTCTCCTTCATTAAACAAACTGTAGCGAATAGATACGCGCCAACAGCCGCCGCGTCCCGGCGACGGCGTGTTAGCACTCGACATGGTCGAGTGCTAACAAATGATAGCACATTCCCGACGCAATGTCAAGCATGGGGCGCGGCGTTTTGCGACGGCGCGGAGGACAGCGCGCGACCACGCCGAATCAGCATGAATTGCGCAAAAACAATGAGCGCCATCACAAGGGGCATGGCGCGGAAGGGCGCCCCGATGCCCGCGTATTCGGCAAAAAAGGCAAAGCCAATGCCGCCCGCAAGCCCGCCCAACCCCACCACGCCCTCGTTGATGGCGGCCCGACTGTGTTTGCGCAGAGGATTCGCCATGCCGTAAAAACCGCTCGAAAAAAACGCCACGCCGAGGTTCGCGCCGATAACCGCGCAACACACGCCCATAACAACGAGGCTGTGGGTGCGTCCGAGCGTCCACATGGCGGCGGCGGTCAGCGTTTGTATCACCAACAGCACTGAAAACCGGTGATGCCACCAGTCATGCCTTCCGAGAACCAAAAAAACCGCGCCTGTTGCCAAGCCCAACGCCACCGCCAGCCATGAGAACCGCGTCGCGGCGGCGGCATTCAGCGAAGCAACCGGCTCGCTTTCAAACAGGAGACGCAGCTGGCCGGCGGCAATGATGTCATCCAACCGCTTGGGGAATATGGCGCGGGTGGAACCCACGCATATGTGCGAGCCGAAAGTGGCGCACCATGCGCTCAATAGAAACGCCTCACTTGCGCGATCATGCGCCGCGCGTTGCTGCAAAATATCCGGCGACGCCGCGCCGAAATAGCGGCGCTCATCCGGTATGGTTCGCAATATCAGCGTCACCGCGACACACAAAACAAAAATCAGGGCAAAGGGCAGGCGGTGGTCAAGAACATACAACGGTCCGGCAAGAAACGGACCCACCGCGCCGCCCACGCTCCACGCAATGTTAAGCAGGCTCATGTGCCGCGCCCGTTTCGCGGGCACATGCTCCGAGCCCACGTAAGAATGG
>DSBB01000137.1 GCA_011046175.1 Candidatus Hydrogenedentota bacterium
ACGGAAATTACCCTCGATGGCGCAAACCTTACCGTCTTTCCCTGGCGTTATGATGATGGCTGGCAGCGCGAAAACAGGGTTAACGCCCCCGACGCGTAGTCGCTTCGGCGGATTCGGCGAAAAATTTTCCTTGTCAAGGCAGGCATGATTTCTCTATAATAAAAGTTTTCATTCTGTTTTTTCAGGGCTGTTGATATTTGTGGAGGTTGTGTTTTAATGCGTCACCGCGCGAGTTTACTGGCTTCAATGGAGGGCATCAGCCGCGCAACATATTTCATCGCGAGGGAATTGTCGCAAAACAGTCGCGCCGGACTGACGCCGAGGTTTCTCTCGAAAAAACTCGATTTGTCCCAGGAGGAAGTGGAGTATCTTGTGGATGTCAATCACAAGATGCTTTATTTTGATCTTACCAAAATCCGTCTCGCGCCCGAGGGGTTTCACGCCGTTAAACGGATTCAGGAGGGACTGGAAAGTCACGGCGACGTTGCAGCCCTTGTGCAGCGCATACGCGCGCTTCCGGACCAGGACCTGCAACGCATCGAAGAACGGCTGGGACTGGATGAAGGGCTGTCCAAGAAGGAATTGTCTGAAAAAGTTATCGAACATCTGTACAAGCATCCTGATTCGGTGTTGGATTATGTGGCGTCCCGTGACTTTACTGCCCGCGCCCGAGAGGTCTTCGACATCCTGTGGCAGTCCAAGGACGGCGTGATGACGGTCTCGCAGCTTTATGCGCTGCACGGCGGCGGCGAGTACGAAGTGGAGCAGGCGCTCTGGGAACTGCTTCAGGGGTGCGCCTGCTTCGAGTTGTTCCGCTTCGATTCGGAGGAACGGTTGATAAGAGCGGTGGCGCTGCTCAAAGAATTGCGCGATTACCGCAAAACAGGCGGGGCGCAGCCCCCGCGCGCTGAAAAACTGCGACCGGTCAGGGAAATGGTGGAGGAAGTCGTCGAAGAAGGATTGTCCCTTTCCGAATTCATGTGCCGGTTGGCGGCGGCAGTTGCGGCGCGGCCTGTTCGCCTGCGCAATGACGGCGAGCTGTTCCTCGAGGACAAACGGCGGTTGGACGCCGTTTGCGGGGACAAAGCGGATCATCTGTTAAACACCTGCCTGTGGGCCGCCGAAGGGCTGGGATGGCTGGCGCGCGTGGACAATTCCCTGCGCGCCGGCGCCATTGATGAAGTCGTGAATGTGAGCCGCGTGAAGCGCCATCGCCTCGTGTATGAATGGTTGACCTCACGGGAGGATACGGCCACGGCGCGGCTGTTGCTGGAACAAGCGGCGGAAGAGATGAAACCCGGGGCGTGGTACAGGGTAATGGATTTTCTGGGATACGCCAAAACACTGGCGGACCAAACGGACGCGCCCGAACTCAAACGGATGAGCGCCCATTACGAATACATCTCGCCCAGCGTAAGCGGCAACATCGAAACGAGGCTGGCCCGTTCCCTCGAGGAAACTTTTTTCTGGCTGGGTATTGTTGACCGCGGCTGGGCCAATGGGGAACCATGCTTTCGCATCTCGCCTGTGGGCGCGGCGTTCCTGACCCGGTCTGAACGGAAAATGCGGGCCGTTGAAGAAATGTATCCCGCCCGCGCCGGATGCTTTGTCGTGCAACCGAACTATGAGATCGTCGCCGCCGTGGAAGACATGGACCCCCTGTTGACGGTGCCGTTGGAAACATTTGCGGAAAGGATAAGCACAAGCCGCGTCATGGTGTATCGTCTGACGCGCGAGAGTTTTGTGCGCGCCATGCAGGAGGGACGCAATGCGGACGGGTTTATTGAATTTCTGCTGACCAACTGTCGGGAACCGCTCCCCGAAAATGTGATGGTGACACTAAAAGACTGGCGCGGCGGCGCCAAGCAGGTGCGGCTGCGCACCTGGCACGTGATCGAAGCGGAAGACCCGCTCATTATAGCGGAACTCGAACATAACCGCCGCTGGCAGGAACATCTCGACCACATTGACGCGCACAAGGCGCTTCGCTATCGCGACCTGACGCGGGCCGAGATCAAACGCGCCCTCGAAAAAGACGGTTATATCGTGAAATAGTTTTCTTCTTGCGCATGCGCCGTATAAACGGTATAATGCATTGCTATAAAAAGCGCTTGCCCCTTGGAGCGCGTTTGCTGTGTGTATGTGGGCGCGGGCGTGGTCCGCGCAAAGAATTATAATCAAAGGAAGTGAAGGCCTATGTTTTCATCGTTGTCCATTGTACACCTTTCAGTACTTGTTTTGGCGCCAATGGCCATCCTTTCCGTGCTCTTCCTCATCTTTGTCATGGTGCGCTACCGGCGCGAGGAAACCTCCCCTGAATGGATCGAGGCGCGCCAATACGCGGACGCCAAGGGATTGTCACAGGAACAGTGGCTGACTTTAAGCGCTATGCTGAAACGCTTCGCAACGGCGGGACCCTTTGAAGCCATTACCTACCGGCATGAATTTGACCGTTGTGTGCGCGACCAGATGAACGCCATCAAGGAGATGGCGCCGCGCGAAAAAATGGGGGAGGCGCTTCGGGAAATCCGGGAGGCGTTGGAACTGGCAACAGTGCCCGAAGGCGCGCGCTGGAGTTCAACGCTTGATCTCGAGGAAAAACAGACGGTCAAGGCGCGTCCCGTGGAACAGGACAGCAGCCCCATGCATGAGTTTTATATTAAACATGTGAACGACGCTTTTTTTTATTTGACGCCAAGACATTCTGATATCATGAAAGAGATGCCCGTCGGAAGCCGCCATGTGATCCATGCGTGTCATCCCGGCGACGCGCGCTATGAGGTGATTGCCGAAGTCGCCGACGCGCGCGAAAGCCCGGCGCAGGTCGTGTTTGGCCACGTATTTGAAATAAAACGGTTGCAGGCGCGCGCCCACGAACGCTCCGCATACACCCTGCCCACGCCCGTGGACATGTTTGTTGTCCCCGAGGAAAACGCGCACGACCCGCTCCCGTGGCTTTATAACAACGACCCCATGTCGCAGGGAACGGGCACTTTCATGAATCTCAGCGCGGGCGGGTATGCGGCCATGCTGCATGCCGCGCCGCCCCCCAATCGCGCGTATGCCCGGGTAACCGTTACGCTGGGAAGAGAGGATTTTCCGCCGTTCACCGTATTTTCAAGAATCGTCGGAACCGTTGCTCTCGCTGAAAACAGGACGCTTGTTCGGGCGGCGTTCGTGGACATCACCCCCAGACAGAAGGAGGCCATCGAGCGCTATGTGCAACAGACCCTGCAACAGGAGCAGGAAGACCAAACTGCCCCTGAGGGAGCCTGAAAGAAGCAATGAACCTTCCTGCTGAGGCTTTGCGGGACTTGCGAAGATGCGGCCATGCCGTGTTCCGCTATGTGGTCGCCTCCATCATGGCGGTGATGCTCTTCCGGTTTTTTTCTTATGCCGGACGGTACTGGTTGCCGGAGGAGGCGCAGCCGCAATTATCCGCCATAATCCAACTGGCCGGCGCCCTCTACCTGGCCGTCGCCGTCAGCGCCGTGCAGGCCGTGTATTTCTCCGTCTTGGGCGCCGCCATTGACAAGCCGTTGTGGAAACACAAAGGCGCCGTGGACGCCCTGCAACGCTTTTTCACACCTTGGCTCATTATCAATCTTTTAATTATTACGCTGACTGATATTCAGACGCGCTTCTTGGCGGCGGAAATGAACGACATCGCGGCGTTGATCGAATTTTCTATTCTCGCTGTCAGCGTGGCGGCCATACCCGTCGGCGGCTGCATCATGCATTGGGGCGGCCTCGAGTGGAACGAACTGGCGGAGGCGTTGCGCCCGTTGGGAAGACTGTTTTCGCAGACACTGCTGCCCGTTGCCGCCGGATTCGCCCTGTACGCCCTGGCAAGCGCGCGCATGATCGCCGTTACAGGCAATATGCTTGTTGACATGATGTTCCTCACGGGCACCGACATCCCCCTGTTTATGCTCGAGGCCTATGTTTTTGCAATGGTGTGGCGAATATGTATGCATCACCGCACATTACCTCCGGAAGACAACGATCCTTTTGATTTCTAACGCGGGCGTTGCCCGCAACCCAGATTTGACTATGCTCTTTGTATGTTGTTCACGCTTCAGCGTGCGGCAGTAGCACACAAACTCTGAGTCATACACGCAACCCCGCACGCTGAAGCGTGAACAACATACCC